>NZ_JBWPJP010000001.1:0-121495 GCF_056583855.1 Prevotella sp. C0209C1
CAGATATTTGCAAATAATTTATAGCATAATATACTATGAATCAGATGAATATTAGGCTTTTAAGGGTGGACTATATATTCAAGTCCTGAGAGATATTCCTTGTTGGTTTCATTCTTAACAAATCATAGCTTTCGTTCTTACAGGAGCAAATGTCAGTGACAAAGACATAAAGGTTTTCAAGGTTCTTGCCAAACGTCTGTATGGCAAGCTGTTCGCTGACAAAGGATACATATCACAAAAACTTTTTGACTTTCTTTTTGAAGATGGTATTCAGTTGGAGACGGGGCTCATGGTAAATATGAAAACAAACTCATGCCTTTCTATGATAGAATGATGCTGCGCAAAAGCTATAGGTCTGATTTTAACAAGGAACATTGCTCCTAACTTATCAAAATATAGACGGCTTAACCCGAACTGGGGTATCTTTTTCGCTCCTTTTGTTTATCTCCAAAAGTTGCATTTCTTAATTGAACTTACGAACTTAGTTGTTTATTTGGCTATACATTCCTCCAACTTATCAAAGGTAGTATCAATAAACGTGTGGACTATCATCTTTGTTGTGTCTATCGGTTGGAATTCTGCATATTGCTTGCGAACATACTGAAGTTCAAAAGCCAGGCGGAGAGCCTTGCTCTCGTTATCATCTTCATCCGTTTGTTTTGCCTCTTTGCCTGTTATAGTCCGCATCTTAACAATCTCATACACATCACGTATTCCTTTTCCTTTGATATATGGCATGAAGAAGCGAAGATCTTGTAGGGCGATGGTTGTTGGGAACTGTTTTCCTGAATAATACAGAGTTGCAGTTCCGTTCATAAACGCTTGAAACAGTCTGTTGTCCTCTTTCGCCAATCCAATCAGTACACGGTTGCCTATCTCCACATACGCACCCTTTTGCGGTATAACATGAGCAATGGTCTCGTATGATTTGGTATGTATAAGTTCATCAATGAAATTCTCCAAAAGTTTTCTGTTCTCTACATCTTTAGGGCGAAGAGGGAAGGCTCCGATATTCACTTCCTTGATGGTTTTATAGAACTTCGATACAGCCACATCATTCGGCTCACCATCACCAGGAAAGAGAATGTAACCGCCTATAACCTCTTTTTTTAACGCATTAGCGTCATAGTCTTTGTAGTATATGGCATCACGATAGCGGTGCATCTGATTGATGGCGTCCTCTGGTGGTACATTCACGCCCTTGTCTTTGCCGTCTATACGGTATTTCGCATCAAAGAGATAGGTCATCTTCATGCCTTGCTGCAAGTCGTTCTTGGTGAGCTGCAATACTATGTCTGGTTTCTGCGGTACGGTCGGCACAACCAGGTCTTTCATGCCCACATTGTCGTTTTCCGTGTCGGCGTTCTTTGGGTTATATACCAATTCTGCCAGCTCCACGCCATCCTTGCGGAACAATATGCGTGAGTGTTCGCCTTTGCCAAGCTCCCAAGAGAAGATGCTGTTCATCTCTATACGGTTGCGATGTTCTACATCTTCATTCTCCAAACGCAACTGTGCCTTGACAATATGGCTCACCTCTATGAAACACCATATCTCATAGAGCGTTGCTATATCCTTCGTCTGCAAGCGATATAAGCCGTCGTTCAGCGAATAGGCTCTTCTAAGCAAGTTCCATGTACGGTAATACTTGGCTATAGCCCGTTGCCTTTTGCAGTACCATGCTTTCTTGGTTTATTCCCTTGAACCTTCCTATTGTTCTGAAGAAGGTATGATGTTGCAGCCGTTTCAATGTTTCCGAGGTTGCAAGCATGGCAGACTTCATCGTGCCAGAAGCAGTCTTTATCGCCTCAATGCGTTGGCGCAGATCCTCATACCGCTTGCTTATCTTATGAAGTGCAAACTTCAGGAAGCGGTTCTCTTGCGTGTCGTTAGATAGTATATATTGCTCCACACGATAGAGGTATGCAGGTTCCTTGCGATGTTCTGCCAGTCTGTTCTCTATGTTATGGGGAGTTTGCTTCAGTTTGTCCGCTCTCAGATACACCTCCTCACCGTGAAGTCTGTGGCGAGGTCGGTCAATGATGCTTTTGCAGGCTTTTATGAATTTCTGTTGTTCTCCCTCAAACACGCTCCACCAAACGATATCTGGGTGCTCGCCGTTTTGGTCGGGCGAGAAACCATGAAACGTGCGTCGCATATAGTCTAACGACAACATACGGTATTCTCGCTCTATATCCTCCACAATTGTGCGCCAATGCTCATGATAGTCGAGCTTCGTACTCAGAACTTCAAAAGCGAAACGGAATGCCCTTGTTTTTTTGTCTACTTTATATATAATCTGTATCTCGCTTCGTCCTATCTCGTTCTTGTAGTTGATGAAACCAGCCAAGATGTGACGACGAAAGGAAAAGCGGTCGTTGTCGTTTTGCAGGATGGACCCAAATTGAGCGTCTTTCACATAGTCTTTGAACTCTATCCAGATGGGATAGTCGGCATTGTCGAAAAATGTGGCGGGAGCAGGAACACCTTGCTCAATGTCTATTTCATGGTCGGCATCCAATGTCCGCTTAACAGACCTGACACCCTCCGACCAAGAGTAAGTGGAGTAGAGTTTGTCCTCGCCCACGTTACTCTTAGCCTTGTTCCAAATACCGTCGAACTTCGTACATTCGACAATCATCGTGAAATCTTTATGCTCAATAGTCAATAGTTCCATCCGTATTGCTTTTTAGCTCCAAAAACTTGTATATCCCGAAACGAGTTTGGCTTTCATCTCCTTCAGTTTCGCCAAAGATATTGATTTGACAGTATTCTCTTCTCCCGACACAATTTTCAATCCGTTCTCGATGGCTTTGCTTAAATTGTCAAGTAGTTCGTCGCTAACCTTTGTGTCATCACCCTCAATGCGCGACAGGACTTTCATGCTGGTAATCTCGTCCAAAGCACGAGCCACTACATATCCTTGTGGCAACTCTTCGTCATTTTCTCCCTTATTGTAAGGCAGATTGTTTACCACATAAAGCAGGAAATCGTTGCGGGTGCGGTAGGCTATCTTGAATGGAGTACCTTCCAACACGTCATTTACATTTTGTAGATAGCGAAGTGCAATGTCGCAAATATCGGTGTAGTCGTTGTAAACATCCACGCCTTCCACAGCAGAGCCGATAAGCTCTGCATTACCCAACTTGCCTATGTTTTCGTGACGTTTGGTCAGACCGCCATGCAAATCAACCTCGTTCATTTCGATAGTCATGGCACGATCGAGCACCTTGCGAGAGAACGAGAATGTTGTCTCGTCCATATTCACCGTTCCTACGACTATGAGGTTTTGAGGAATGCTGATACCTTCTTCGTTGAATTGCTTGCGAATGTCTTCATCTGATGTCAGTGAAGCTGTCAAGTTGAAGTACCATTCCTCGTCTGCCTTTTCAACAATTGGGTCTGTAGTCACTGTTCCATCTTCATTACTCTTGCGAGACTCTATCACACTCAAATATTCTGCAAAGTATTGCTCTACAGGTGCAAGGTTCATCTTGTCCAAGCACAAGAAGTATGGCGTTTCAGTATCTTCCCATGCTTTGGCGATAAATTTCAAGAATTCTCCTGCCACAAACTCAGCCTTTCCGCTAATACGGCTCACATAACCAATCAAGTCGCTTGAGTCATGCCAGTTTGGTTTCACTTGTATCATTTGGAAGTTCTTTTTTGCCTTGTATTCATCTGTGCCTTCTTCCCAACATGCTCTTGCTAACTCTCGCACTATTCGGCTTTTACCTGTGCCGGAGATACCTGCAAGCAGGAGGAAAGGCTTTGACTTGATGGCGGTGATGTAAGGGCGGTAGGTTGAATGTTGCACGCCTGATGAAACTTTATTTATTATTTTCTGGTCTGAAGATTCAGATAATTCTTCTGTCTTTTGGTGCATAAAGTATGAACGAGCCCTGATAAAACACACATAATGCATTATACTGCCAGACCGCCAGTGTTGGTTCTTATCATTATCGTGTTTTATGAACTCTTCATCGTCCAAAAGAGTATCAGCAATATTTTCAACTTCATTAGGAACAGTAATGTCATACATACTTTTTATATGCTTCCAGATTTCTGGATTATAGTCAAAAAGAACGTCAACCTCCAGAAATGCCAAAAAACTTTGGACTGCTGTAGATTGTAAATTGAATCCTTTTTCTGTCCTTCGAGATGACCTTACTATATTTGAAAGGTAATATGTAAATTCTTCTTTTATTTTTTTTCTGGAATCCATAGTTTTTATTTTTTCTCCACTGCTTTCTTCTGTTCGCTTGTCAATCTGCGTTTCACTTTCTTAATTGCAAACGTAGCGCGTAAGCATGATGTTGCCTATCTGACGCTCAGCACCTAAACTAAGTACAACCATTTTGCTGACGTCAGCAAAATGGTCTTTTATATCATGATCAGCATTTTTGCACGATTCCTTTGCTTTATCAATGACTTTCAAGAAATTACGCCATTGGGTGTATCCCAATAGAGAACATAATTCTCTTGCGCTCCAACATTCTATGCCATTTGTAACACGTGATACTTGTTCAAATTGAGAGAACAATGCCTGTATTTCTTCTTTTTTCATTCTGTCTCGTGCTTAAATTCTTAAAACCTTACTAAGTCGGTCAATTCTACATCTAATATTTTGGCTATCTGCATTATATTGCCTAAGTCTGGCTGACTTGAATTGGTACACCATTTTGATATGGTTGTTTGCTCTTTACCTAATTGTTCAGCCTACCAAATGTCCATTACGCCTAATATTGTAGTTTCTATCTATTTTATATACTTAAGTATTGCTATCATTATCATATA
Source organism: Prevotella sp. C0209C1 (assembly GCF_056583855.1). Taxonomy (NCBI): domain Bacteria; kingdom Pseudomonadati; phylum Bacteroidota; class Bacteroidia; order Bacteroidales; family Prevotellaceae; genus Prevotella; species Prevotella sp. C0209C1. The sequence continues at coordinate 4,798 of NZ_JBWPJP010000001.1, forward strand.
CAATGACGCGCTTTGCTCATAGTTGTTTTTTGCAAAAGCAAGAATAATTTAGGGTAACGCTTCTCACGAGATATAATCTCTTTTGGTTATCTTTGTTCTTGTAAAATAAAAATATAACTCTGAGTAAAGATAGTCATTTTACCGAATAGAAAAATTTTATTTTAGTGAAGCTTTTAATTACCCATATCTGACAAGAACTTTATTCGTGCTAATCGTATTTCATCTTCAGAAAAGCTACCATCAAGCTCATCCATAGCGCTATCAATGCTATCAGATGTACTATTCATAAAGTAGTCATGTATATCTTCTATTTGATCATCATCGAAAATTTCTTCTATTTCATAATCTATATTTAGCTTTGTCCCGCTATATACTATTTCTTCTATTTTTGCAAGTAATTCTGTATATGATAGTCCTTCTGTAGAAGCAATATCATGAAAAGGAATTTTACGATCTATACTTTGTATTATCTTTACTTTCTGCATAGATTTCTTGGCAACAGTTCGTACGCGAAGTTCATCAGGACGTTCTATTTCTTTTTCTTTACAATATTTATGTATTAATTTATAGAACTCTTCGCCATAACGTTTGGCTTTACCAGCTCCAACACCTTGAATGTTTTGAAGTTCCTGTTCGTTAATAGGATACATCATAGCCATTTGTTCTAAAGAAACATCTTGAAAAACAACATACGGAGGTACGCCAAACTTATGTGCAACTGTTTTTCGCAATCCTTTTAGCATAGTAAAAAGCTCAGGATCTAAAACTGATCCTCCATTATAGCTATCAATATCATTGACATCTTCTTTAAACTCAGCATCAAGCACTATCATAAAAGACTCTGGCGATTTAATAAATTTCTCTCCCTTCGCAGTAATTTTTAGTAAGCCATATAATTCTACACTTTTCTTTATATATCCTTTTAAAATTGCTTGACGTATTACGGGATTCCAAACTTTGTTGTTTATATTTTCGCCAGCTCCAAAAGTTAATAGTTTTTCATGCTTATGATCACGAATATCATCGGTGGCTCTGCCCTTTACAAAATCAATAATATACTCTTGTCTAAAATTTTCTTTCAACTCTTTAATAGCTTGAAGAACTATCTTTAAAGGGTCTTTCGCTTCTATAAGTGTCTTAGGATTACGGCAATTATCACACATGCCACAATTATCTTTTGGATATTCTTCTCCAAAATAGTGAAGTAAAAGTTTGCGTCTACATACTGAAGATTCTGCGTATGCCTCTGTCTCTTGCAATAACTGTCGCCCAATATCTTGCTCTGCTATAGGCTTTCCTTCCATAAACTTTTCTAATTTCTTTAGATCATTTCGAGAATAAAAAGCTATGCAGATACCTTCTTCTCCATCACGTCCGGCTCTACCAGTTTCTTGATAATAACCTTCTAAGCTCTTAGGAATGTCATAATGGATAACAAAGCGAACATCAGGCTTATCAATACCCATTCCAAAGGCTATAGTTGCAACTATAACATCAATATCCTCCATGAGGAATTGATCTTGCGTTTTAGAGCGTGTTTCTGAATCAAGACCTGCATGATAAGCTGCCGCTTTTATATCATTAGCAATTAATATTGCAGCAAGTTCTTCTACTTTCTTACGAGACAGACAATATATGATACCACTTTTACCAGAGTGTTGCTTTATGAAACGAATAATCTGCTTATTCGTGTCATCTTCATTTTTCTTAAAGCGTACTTCATAATAAAGGTTTGGGCGATTAAAAGAACTCTTAAATTCTAAGCATCCCTCTATGCCTAAGCTGCGCACAATATCCGTTCGTACCTTATCGGTTGCTGTCGCCGTAAGAGCTATGATAGGAGCTTTACCTATTTCATCGATAGCTGTGCGTATCTTACGATATTCTGGACGAAAGTCATGTCCCCATTCTGAAATACAATGAGCCTCATCTATAGCATAAAAACTAACTTTTATAGTTTTTAAAAAAGCTATATTATCTTCTTTATTAAGCGACTCTGGAGCAACGTATAATAACTTTGTTTTACCTACTCTAATATCATTTCTTACACTATCTATTTCTGTTTTCTTAAGGGAAGAATTAAGAAAATGTGCAACACCATCAGTTTCACTTATACCGTTTACAACATCTACCTGATTTTTCATCAATGCTATAAGTGGAGAAACTACGATAGCGGTGCCTTCCATAATAAGTGAAGGTAGCTGGTAACATAGGCTCTTTCCTCCACCTGTAGGCATTAATACAAAAATATCATTGCCCGCAAGAAGATGAAGAATAATAGATTCTTGCTCACCTTTAAAGTTGTCGAAACCAAAGAAATGTTTCAGTTTTTCAATAAGATTTACCTCTTTAATCATTGTAAATAGATTAATGTTTTTGCTATCTTTATATTAGAGTTGAAACAAACTTTTTTATATGTAGTAACATAACTACATACTTAGAATATCATTATTTATCTAAAATCTTTAGAATTACATCTTCTTGAGATGTGATTTATTTAGCTGTGCTATAACGTAATCTTTAGTTACTTCAAAATTTTTAATGTTTTGTGATGGAATTTCAAACATAGCGTCCATCATTACCGACTCTACTATTGAACGTAAACCACGTGCTCCGAGCTTATATTCTACAGCTTTATCTACAATATAATCAAGAGCCGAATCAGTAAAACTCAGCTTAATGCCATCCATATCAAAGAGTTTTATATACTGTTTTACTATAGAGTTTTTAGGCTGTACTAATATTCGGCGTAAAGCATCTCTGTTTAAAGGAGTGAGATAAGTAAGTACTGGCAAACGACCAATAATTTCAGGAATTAACCCAAATGATTTTAGGTCTTGTGGCAATACATACTTCATTAAATCTTCTTTATCTATCTTAGCTACGTTTTGTACAGAATTATATCCCACAACATGAGTGTTTAAGCGTTGAGCTATTTTGCGTTCAATTCCGTCAAAAGCACCACCACAGATAAATAATATATTCTTAGTATCTACATGAATATAATCTTGATCAGGGTGCTTACGTCCTCCCTTAGGAGGTACATTAACTATAGTTCCCTCGAGTAATTTTAACATGCCCTGCTGTACGCCTTCACCACTAACATCACGGGTGATGCTTGGGTTATCGCTTTTACGGGCTATCTTATCTATCTCGTCAATAAAAACAATACCACGCTCTGCAGCGGCTACATTATAATCGGCTACTTGGAGTAAACGTGATAAGATACTCTCAACGTCTTCACCTACATAACCTGCTTCTGTAAACACTGTAGCATCGACAATAGTAAATGGGACTTCAAGCAATTTAGCAATGGTACGTGCTAAAAGGGTTTTACCAGTGCCTGTAGAACCTACCATAATGATATTGCTTTTTTCTATCTCTACACCATCATCTTTCTTCTGCTGTTGTAAACGCTTGTAATGATTATACACAGAAACAGATAGGTATCGTTTAGCCTCATCTTGTCCTATTATATATTCATCGAGATATTTTTTTATTTCTTGTGGTTTTGGGACTTTCTTAAGATTTATTTTCTTATTATTATCTGATGATGTATGTTCTTCTGATACTATGCCAGATTGCATAACTATTCGATAAGCCTGCTGAGCGCAATCATTACAGATAAATCCATGAAGACCATTTATAAGAAGTTTTACGTCCTTTTCACTTCTACCACAAAAGCTACATTTATTCAAAGCCATTAAATACTTATTATTTTTTACGTACAAGAACCTCGTCTATCATACCATAAGCCTTTGCCTCTTCTGCTGTCATCCAGTAGTTACGATCACTATCGTTCCATACTTTTTCAAAAGGCTGATGCGAATGGGTGCTTATTATAGTATAAAGTTCTTTTTTAAATTTTTGAATTTCCTTTGCTTCTATCTCTATATCAGAAGCCTGACCTTGTACACCTCCCAGTGGCTGATGTATCATTACACGGCTATGAGGCAAAGCAGAACGCTTCCCTTCTTGGCCAGCTACAAGCAAAACAGCTCCCATAGATGCAGCCATACCAGTACAGATAGTAGCAACATCGCTAGAAATAAATTGCATTGTATCATAAATGCCAAGCCCTGCTGTAACGCTTCCTCCAGGGGAGTTTATATATATAGAAATGTCTTTACCTGAATCAACTGAGTCGAGGTAAAGTAGCTGTGCCTGTAGAGTGTTAGCAGTATAATCGTCTATCTGAGTACCTAAAAAAATGATACGATCCATCATAAGACGTGAAAATACATCCATTTGGGTAACATTTAGCTGACGTTCCTCTAAAATGTAAGGGTTAAGATACTGATTTTGAGTTTTTATAACATCATCTATAACCATACCACTCATTCTGAGATGTTGTGTGGCATATTTGCGAAAATCATTCATGTTTTATTTATACCTTTTGTTTAATTAGACAAATAGAGATTACTGACCTCTCCGCTTTATCTTTATGTGTTAGTGTCAAAGATTATGCCAAAAGTTATGACAGAACCTATTATACTTAACACAAAGATAACGAAAAAATCGGTAATCTCTATATATTATAAATGATTATTTTCTAAAAAATATATTATTTGCCGTTTACCAGTTTGTTAAACTCATCAAGGCTCACTGTCTTTTTATTCAATTTAACAACGCCTTTCAGCTTATCAGCGAGCTTACGTTCGAGAGCAGCTTCTACAAAAGAGTCAACATTTTCATGTTTCTTTAGCATTTCGTCAGCATAATTATTTAAATATTCATCAGGAACATTAGTCATGCCATATTGTGCAAACTGAGTTCGAGCCATTTGGATAGCACTCTCGCGGACATCCTTATCTTCTACCTTAATATCATTAGCTTCAGCAAGATGCTCTTTTATTAGATGCCATGTAAGCTCTTTTATACTACCCTCATAGTTCTTTTCAACAAAATCAGCCCCTTTATCTTTATTATTAGCTATCATAATGCGTTTAAGCAAAGCTTCAGGGAACTCTAACTTCCCAACCTTCTTTTCCATGTGAGAACGAAGATCTTGGATAAACTTATAATTAGAATCGATTTCAAGCTGAGAAGCTAATCCCTCTGCGATGACTTTGCGAAAAGCTGCTTCGTCTTCTATTTTAGCATCTTTACCATAAACGTTTTCCCATAATTCCTTATTATTCTCAGCCTTAACGAAACGAGAAATCTCTGTAATTTGATAAGAGAAGTCGCCTGTATGGTTAGCTATTTCCTCTTTATTAATCTTTAATAAAGATGATACCTCTGTGTCGTTGTCTGGATATGCTGCGCGTGGGTTCCAAGTTATAATATCACCTAACTTAGCTCCTTTAAATAAGTTCTTCTGATCTTCTACTTTAATGTATTGTGGCATTAATACTGCACCCTCTACCGTTATACCTCCTTCGAGAGTATTGCCATTTGCATCTAATTCGCGAAGATCTCCTTTTAGCATATCACGCTTTTCTATATCAAAATCTTCTGCTTTGTCATAATGACCTGCACGATTTTGATACATTTCCACTTGTTGATCTATTAATTTGTCATCTACTTCTATTTCATAAAAGTCTATTTTATCTTTACCGCTTAATGCTGCTTTAAATTCAGGAGCAATTGCAAGATCAAACATAAAAGTATATGGAGCTTCTTTTTCTAAGTCTACTGCCCCTTGTTTTTCAGAAGCCATTGGCTGACCTAATACCTGAATTTTATTATCAACAATATACTTCTGCAAATTCTCTCCAAGAAGTTTATTAACAACATCCATTTTAATTTGTGTGCCATACTGACGTTTAAGCAACCCCATAGGAACTTGCCCTGGACGGAAACCGGGAATGTTTGCACGCTTGCGATAGTCCTTTAGAGTTTTTTCTACCTCTTCCCTATAGTCTGCTTCTTCTACAGTAATGGTCATCAAACCATTAATTTTGTCTGGATTTTCAAATGAAATATTCATTTTTAGATGTTTATTATATTATTTATTATTATTATTAAAACCGTATTTTACATAAAAGCACATAATATGCCATAAACCATTATAAAGTGCAAAGATAATGATTTTTTAATTGACAGCCAATTTATTAATGTCTAAAAACAATCTGCCCTAACTTAACCTTATTTATTTTCTATTCTAATTATCTAATTATATTAAATTGTATTAATAATTTCATCTTCAGCTTTCTCTTCGGCTTCTTGTGCCCGTTTACGTTCATTGATAAGCTGAAAATCCTTTTTTTGAAGAACGAAGTCGACACCTAAGTATTTCTCTTTTACAACTTTATTTGCTGATAGCTCTTCCGGAGTACCTTTAAACAAGATACGTCCTTCAAACAAAAGGTAAGCGCGGTCAGTGATATTAAGTGTCTCGTGCACATTATGGTCGGTAATGAGAATACCTATATTGCGAAATTTTAATTGCCAAACAATATGCTGAATATCTTCTACTGCTATTGGGTCTACACCAGCAAAAGGCTCATCTAACATAATAAACTTAGGGTCAATAGCTAAGCATCGCGCTATTTCGCAGCGACGGCGTTCTCCTCCTGAAAGCCGATCGCCAAGATTCTTACGTACTTTCTCCAAACGAAATTCGCGAATAAGGCTCTCCATCTTTTCTATACGTTGTTCACGAGAAAGCTTAGTCATTTCTAAGACGCTCATTATGTTATCTTCTACACTCATTTTACGAAAGACACTAGCCTCTTGTGGTAAATATCCTATGCCAGCCTTAGCACGTTTATAGACAGGATATTTTGTTATTTCTTTATCATCAATATACACATGCCCTTCGTTAGGAACTACCAATCCTGTCGTCATATAGAACGAAGTGGTTTTTCCGGCTCCATTAGGCCCTAACAATCCTACAATCTCTCCTTGTCGCACATTTATACTAACACCATTAGCTACTGTGCGTTTACCATATCGTTTTACAAGATTTTCGGTATGTAAAATGCTACTTTTTTTTTCTTGACTAACTACAGTTTTTTCAATTTCATTCATTTCTGAGTCATACTTTATTTTGCAAATATAAGAAATTAAATTTGTTATCATTTACATTTAAAGACTTTTTCTATAACTTCAACTCTCTATTATGCCTATATATAGTATATTTTAGTTACTTTTGCAATTGAATAAAATAAAACTGTAATAAATGTTGATAAAGGATCGTCTCTTCAGCTTTGGTGAGTATCTTATGCTTATGAAGCGTACATTTAGTAGGCCAGAGCGTATGCGAATGTTTTTTAAATCGTATGTGAGAGAAATGTCGCAATTAGGAGTTAATTCCATTGGTATTGTTTTATTAATTTCCTTTTTTATAGGAGCTGTCATTTGCATTCAGATACGTTTAAATGTGCAAAGCCCATGGATGCCACATTGGGTGTCTGGATATGTAACACGAGAAATTATGCTATTGGAATTTTCTTCCAGTATAATGTGCTTGATACTTTCAGGGAAAGTGGGGTCTAACATAGCCTCAGAGCTTGGTTCGATGCGTGTTACACAGCAAATAGATGCTCTTGAAATTATGGGAATAAACTCTGCAAGTTACTTAATTCTTCCGAAAATATTAGGCTTAATGACCCTTATGCCTTTCTTAGTTATTTTTTCTGCTGCTATTGGCATGGTAGGTGCATATTCTACAGCTTATATCGGACATGTTATATCGCCTGCCGACCTTACAGAAGGAGTACAACATCATTTTAATCAATGGTTTATGTGGATGAGTATTTTAAAAGGATTCTTTTTTGCTTTTATAATCTCAAGTGTATCTTCCTATATGGGGTATTCAGTAAAAGGAGGCTCTCAAGAGGTGGGTAAAGCATCTACTGATGCAGTAGTAAAGTCGAGTGTACTAATACTTTTTAGCGATGTGTTCCTTACACAACTATTAAGCTAAAGTAGATAAAACAGGAAAAGCTGAACAGCTAAAAAAAAGACTATAATGATAGAAGTAAAAAACTTATATAAATCATTCGGAGAAAAAGAAGTATTAAAAAACATAAACACTGTCTTTGAAGATGGTAAAATAAACCTTATTATAGGTCAGAGTGGCGCAGGAAAAACTGTGTTAATGCGTTGTGTAACAGGGCTTATGAGTCCAACTAAAGGAGAAGTGTTATACGATGGACGTAATTTTATAAATCTAAAAAAGAAGCAACAGGTGCTTATGCGTCGTGAAATGGGCATGATTTTTCAGAGTGCTGCATTATTCGACTCGCAAACAGTAGAAGAAAATGTGCGTTTTCCTTTAGATATGTTTTCCTCAATGAGTTTTGAAGAACGTCAAGAACGAGTTAGAGAATGTCTTGACCGTGTGCATCTTGCAGGAACAGAACAAAAATATCCAGGAGAATTGTCTGGTGGAATGCAGAAGCGTGTAGCAATTGCTCGTGCTATAGTGATGAGTCCTAAATATTTATTTTGTGATGAGCCAAATTCTGGTCTCGATCCAAAAACGTCCCTTGTTATAGATAAGTTGCTTACTGATATTACTCATGATCTCAATATAACAACTATTATTAATACACATGATATGAATTCGGTGATGGGTATAGGTGAGAATATTGTGTTTATTGCTTCTGGAAAAGCGGAATGGCAAGGAAATAAAGATGATATTATAACTTCTAAAAACAAAAAGCTCAATGACCTAATATTTGCTTCAGACTTATTTAAAAAGATTAAGCAAGTAGAAATGGAGGAAAGCAATAATATAACAAGATAAAAAGCTATCTTAATTGTAATTTTTGTGTAGGATAGAGATAAGTATAATATCCTCCACTTTTTTATTATATGTAAGGTATCCTATTGGGCTATTTAAAAAACAAAAAAAGAGGGATTTTCATATATTTTTTTTATTTGTTAGTATGAAAAACTACAAATATAAGGTGTTAAAAAAGCTGGATAGGCTTATCTTTGCAAGAGAGAAAAGCCATTAGTTGTAGGAGAAAGAATAACTTGTGGAAATAAAAAACAACCTATTTTTGTAGCATTTTTAATTTATTTTTGCATCAAAAATAGGTTATTTTTGTTCCGTATAGATGTTTTATTATTATACTAATAGTAATGTTTTGTTATTTAAAATGTTAGTTTTTATAATATATAAAATTGTTACTTATAGAGAGATTCTTTCATTTTTCTAAAACATATGATCTATATCTTGCTGTTTTAAAATAGCAATAATCGTTTTACCATTAGGTGTATAATTGACAGTATCACAAGCAAAAAGGTCGTTCACAAGCGATTCCATTTCTTTATTTCCTAATACTTGTCCTACAGGAATAGCAGCATTGTATGCTAATTTGGTGGCTATGGATATGTTAATTTCTTCTTTTATACTTATATTCTTTTCACTTGCTGTGGCTATAATTTCTTGTACAAGGTTTATTGTGTTTAGCCCTTCTAATCCTATGGGAACCCCGTTTATAGCAAAGCTATCTCCTCCTATATTATCTATTTGAAAACCAATATCATGCATTTCGGGTAATATCTTTTCAAGGATAGAGCGTTCTGTCTTTGTCAGATGTATTACTTCAGGGAATAATACCTTTTGGCTATGCCCTTTATGTTCTGTGAATTGTTTTAGATAATTTTCATATAAAATCCTTATGTGTGCACGATGCTGATCTATAAACATAAGTCCAGATTTTATAGCTGTTATAATATATCTTCCTTTATATTGATAATGAGATGGAGATTTTTCTTCTATGGCAGTTGCAATATCTTTAGATAGTTTCGATTGTATTAAAATTTCTTCACCATTTTCGTCAAAATCTAAATCCTGCAAAGAGGTTTGTTGTATATTATTAGTAGTAGTGTTATTCTGTAAAGAGCCTGCGTATAGTTCTTCCCAATTATCAGTATTAACTTTTATGTGGTTAGAAACGTTGGAGTTAATATTATATTTTGGGTTATCAGTATTATTATTAGTAGTAGTTATATGGTTTTCTTTATCAGAAAAACTATTTTCTAAGAATGGATTGAAGTTAGGATTAAAATTAGTTTCAGGAGCAGCAGTTTCGTTATTTGGTGAAAACACAGGAATGTCAGGACGTCCTTCAGTATCGAAGTCAATGGAAGAAACATCATAAAATTTACCTATAGTATCGCGAACTGCAGCCATAAGAATTTGCCAAATAGCCTGTTCGTTTTCAAATTTTATTTCAGTCTTTGTAGGATGAATATTAACATCAATATTTTCTGGTGGTACATCGAAATAGATAAAATAAGGAACCATTTCTCCTTGCGGTATAAGACGTTCATAAGCTGACATTATAGCTTTGTGAAAATAAGGATGCTTCATATAGCGTTCATTAACAAAAAGGTATTGGTGAACTCCTTTTTTCTTGGCAGACTCAGGCTTTCCTACAAAGCCATGTATATTGCATAGGGTTGTTTCGATATCTATGGGTAATAAACTTTGATTTAGTCGTTTACCAAATATTTCTATAACGCGTTGTTTAAAACTACCTCTTCTAAGATTATATACTTCAGAGCCATTGCTGTGAAGAGTAAAATTTATATCAGGGTAAACCAGAGCTATACGCTGAAAAGCTGTAATAATATTGTTAAGCTCTGTAGTGTTTGACTTTAGAAATTTTCTTCTTGCAGGCACATTGAAGAATAAGTTTTCTATCAGGAAATTGCTTCCTATAGTACATTGACATGGCTCTTGTGCTATAAATTTACCCCCAGAAATAGATAAATGGCAGCCTAATTCTTGACCCTCTATGCGTGTTTTCAGTTCTACTTGTGATACAGCAGCAATAGAGGCAAGTGCTTCTCCACGAAAGCCCATTGTGTGTAAGGCAAAGAGATCATCAGCTTTTCTAATTTTAGAGGTTGCATGTCGTTCAAAGGATAGTCGTGCATCTGTGTCAGACATACCTTTACCATTATCAATAACTTGTATTGATGTGCGTCCTGAATCTATTACTAATACGTTGATTATGGTGGCTTTAGCGTCAACAGAATTTTCAACTAACTCTTTAATTACAGATGCAGGACGCTGTATAACCTCGCCTGCAGCTATTTGATTGGCAACACTGTCGGGTAATAATTGTATTATATCGCTCATAAAAAATATCTATAAAAACAAATATACACAGCTCCAAGTAATGCTATAAGTATTAATCCTATTAGTCCAAGTGGGATAATATTAAAATAGTTTCTTCTTTTTACTCTTTGGTAATTATTATTAAACTCTTCTTTGACTCGTTCTTTTATCCTTTCGCGTCTACAAAGAGATGAATTTATATTATTATCCTTTGAGCATAACTTATGTTGTATATATTTTTCTTTTAATTTCTCAATAAATTCCTTTCGCTCATCAACGTAAATATATTCATGGTGAAATCGTCGAGGTTTTCTTTTATAAAAAAATAGCATCGTTTTTTATTTTTTCTTATTTCCGTCCTTCAATATGTTGCATAGGAGGTGGAGCTACTTGTGCATTGCGTATAGTTGTTGCAGACATACGAGCAGCTTTACGAAAAATATCATTTTTATCCTTAGGTCGTACTTCCTCGAACCATTCGAAATGTGGAAGTTTAAGGCGTTCAGGTGGTATCTGTGTCATAGGACTGAGTGTTCCTACCGATTTCGATAGCCATATTTTTTCCATTTGCTGCTTATCGTTTATAAACATACGTAACGTGTCGGTTTCTGTGTAATTATGACCCATAAGGGTGGTATCATTCTTTTCAGTATAATAGTATATTGATAGTACGTTGCCTATAGCATCTACTCTACGAATATTACCATTAGTAAAGAAGGCATGCATCATCTTTGAAGATAACTGATTATAATGTGTTTTATCATGTAGCTGCTCTATAGAAAAAGCATTTCCAAAGACATATGCCTCACGAACAGTAGAATCGTTCATGTAAGTGCGAATAGAGTCGCCTACTAATTGTCGGTTGCCGTTCCATATAATAGGATAATCGTACATGGTAATGGTAGAGTCCTTTGTGTTTGTTACTAAGAAGCCACATACTCCTTGTATGTCTGCACGATAAGCACGTACATTATTTACACCATATATTTTTCTATACATCTGTGGTGTGTTCATGTGAAACCCTTTCATGCTAATAGTATCAGCATGTATATAGAGAGTATCTTTGCTTTGTGAAAAATCCATAATCTCTGCGCCCGGATTTCCTCCAAAGCCAATAGCAGCAGAATCGGTGTAATGGATATAGTCTCCTTTAAAAGCATGTTTTTCTTTATGATCTATAAAGAAAACGTTTCCTTTGCCTTCTCCTTCGTTAGTTTTGCTATTATAAAAAAGGTTGTTGCCTGTCATGGTGCGTTGCTTTTTCTTATCTACTATCTTTACGTTTCCATGTCCTTCGCTATAACCTGTTTTAGAATTATAGATAATCTTATCACCAAGCATGGTGCGCTGCTCGCGGTTGTCTATTATCTTTACGTTTCCATTACCTTCACTATATCCTGTTTTAGAGTTATAAATAATATCTTCTCCAGTAATAATGCGTTTATTAACTTTATCTACAATTTTTACTTTACCATGACCTGTAGCGTCTCCTGTATTACTATTATAAGTAATATAATCACCCTCAACATCACGTTGAGGAGATTTTATTGTAGAGCGACCGTTGAGAGTCATATCATCTGATATACTATTATATGTACCATCACTAGTATGTATAATTTCGCCTTTTCTTGTGCGAATGACCGAAGGACCTACTACGTGTAGTTCTCCGGTCTCAGTGTTACCATGTGCAGTAGGAGTGGTTATGTGATATTTATAGCTACGCATTATCACATTCCCATAGAAATTTGCATCTTTTGTTTCTGTGTTATAATCGCCTTGGTCGGCAATAATAGTGTTCCCATTATATACTAAAGTGCCACGTCCTCCAAAGAAATTAGCCTCCTTAGATGCCATATTATAATCTAAACTATCACATCTAAGTGATCTTCTTGGCTCACGTAGCATTACCTTACCACGTGCTCTTAGCATCTGGTTAAAACCTTCGTAAAAAGCACGTTCACTATTTAGCGTTATACCTCCTTTATGAGTAATGTATACATGTCCAAAAGCAGAGAAGCTGTTTTCTACATTGTTTAAATAAGCACTATCGCACCTTAGTGTTGAACCTTTATAACGCATTATAACATTACCCTTAGCTACTTGCACATTTGTCTGATTATTAGGACTGTGCCGAAGTATATCAGCATGATCTAAAAAAATCTTTGCTATTGAAGCCTTTCTTTTTACCTGTGCACACAAAGGTTCTGATAGGCATATCCCAAAAAGGTATAATACCATTTTTATAATGATAATATGCCTAGTCAATTCTTTATATAAACGGTATGAAATCATCTAACCCAACCTTCATATTGATATTTTCCATTTCTATATTGTGGTAACATTCTTACATAGGTGTCTTTAATTTTCTTTACTACCCAATCATGAATTACCTGTCTACGACGATTAGCAAGCACAATATTTTTCATTTCTTGGAAATCCTCTGTTATTGATGCACGATGCTTAGGTGTACGCGATTTTAGCTTTACTATAGCGCAAACAATCTTACCCTTTGTGTTAGTCATAGTAAAAGGAGCTGAGATTTCATTCACTTTCATTGTATCTACAACACGTGCGACCTCTGTGGGAAGATCTTGCATTTTAAAACGTGAAGTACGAGCATTGGTAGAGGAATTAACCATTAATCCATGACTGTTTTTTGTGTCTTTATCATCAGACATATAAGCTGTTACTGCTTCAAAAGTGTATTTTTTAGAGCGAATATCATTACCTATAGAGTCTAATTTGTTTTTTGCTGCATCTATAGATGCTTGTGATACTTTTGGCTTTAATAAAATATGGCGAACGTTTATTTTATCACCTCGCTTATCAATAAGCTGAATAATATGATAGCCAAACTCACTTTCTACGATTTTTGATATTTTTTTAGGATCAGTAAGATTAAAAGCTGCGCCAGCAAAAGCGGGATCGAGAGACGCCCTACCTATAAAACCTAATTCTCCGCCTTGACGAGAAGAGCCAGGATCTTCTGAGTAAAGTCGAGCTAAGGTCTCAAATGTTGTTTCTCCATTATTTATACGATTAGTATAATCGCGTAGCTGATTTTTTATTCTGTTAATTTCTTCTATTTCTATTTTAGGAGTTTGAGTAAGTATCTCTACTTCTACTTGTGTAGGAACGATAGGAATGCTATCTATAGGTATTTTATTAAAATAAGTGCGCACTTCTGATGGCGATACTTTTATGTCAGAAACTAATTTTTCTTGCATCTTTTGAACAAGTTGACGATTCTTGTAGTCATCGTGTAAGTCTTGGCGTATTTGTGCTAAACTTTTATGTTGAAACTCTTCTAATCGTTCCTTTGAGCCAATTTGAGGAAGTGAAATCCAGTAGTTTATCTGCTGTTCTACTCCTTGATAAATTTCACTCTCTGTAATTGTTAAGCTATCGAGGGCTGCTTGATGAAGAAAAAGCTTTTGTACAGCAATCTGTTCTGGTATAAGATATTCTGGGTCACCTGCCCATTTAGTGCCTTCAGCTTCACCTTGTAGCTTGGTAATTTCTACTTCTGAACGTAGAGTAGGCTCATCTCCTACAACCCAAATCACTTCATCTATGATATTTTTCTTACTTATAGGTGTGTTATTAGGTTGTTGTACTATAGTTTTTGTTGTATCGTCTTTTGTATATAAAGATCTTTTAGTATTGTAAATACCTGCACGAATACTCATTATTGATAGTGCTGTACAAAATAACAGCATTATTTTTTTTACTTTATTTATCTTCATTAGCTTTAAATATCTTACGTATTATCGACAATTCTTTTTTATTGAAAACAACATTATATTTATGTTTTAACTCTTTTTCCCAAATATGTTCAAGAAATTGTTTATAAAATATTTTTATAAGTGGCAGATTATCTTTAAATGAGATTATATTATTACTTTTGTTTTTATTGATATTGCGAAAAATCTTTTTGTGCTTACTAAAATAATGTTGTAATTCTTTTTCATTATTAAGTAAGCTATCTAATTTCCTTTGTGTTATAGCAGCTACTAATAATCCATCATGTATTTCACGACGTAAATTCTCATCTATAATAGTATTGGCTTTTCTTTTTGTGTCAATATCAGAGATGGCTTCTGTATAAGGAATTTTATTTTGTTGTTGTTCTATAATTTGTTTGCGAAGATTAGATTTTTCTATTTGTAGTATTAATTGTGGACGTATAACCTTATATGTAGGAAAATTTTCACGACCTATAAGTTTTAAAATATGTAATCCAAATGGAGATCTAATAGGCCTACATATTTCACCCACCTTCATAGTAGAGAGAACTTTATCTACATCTTCTAACATATTATTTTTAGTAGCTATAAAAAAGACACCTTCTTCTTTTCTATTAGAATATTTCTTTGCAAGAGTTTCAAAATTGTCTCCATGTTGTAGTGCAATATAAATAGAATCGGCAAGCAGATGTATTTTATCTTCTTCATAAGCAGTAGAATGTTGCTTAATACTTAAGAAAATTTCTCCATAACGAAATAGTCCTCCATTATTATTTATCTCGTCATTATAGATACGATACAGAAGATTAGCATTTTGTTCAAAAGGAGTTGATTTAAAATTGTCTTTTATATAAGTTTTAGGTTCTTCTTTATGCGAAAGAAGAACATCTATATCATTGTTAAGTGAAGAAAGTTTATCAAGTTGTGCTTCTTCAGCGGCAGCTACTTTTTGTTTATAAACAGCATACTGCTTAGCAAAAGCAGTCACACTAATGTGTTGACTGCCTTTATTATTCTTTTTGTAAGCATATTCGAATTCTTCTCTAGTAACAACCTTACCATTAATAGACATAACAACAGAGCTACTTTGAGCTATAGCTTGCCATCTTGTTATAAGAAGAAGAAGTAATAATATTATTTTCATCTACTTTTTATCAGACTACAAAGATAAGGATTTTTTTCTGTTTGTTGAAAAAAATAATGTAAGTTAACGTTAATAGCTAAATAGCATTATCCTTTTAATCATGACGTGAATAGTTAGGCGCTTCACTTGTGATAGATATATCATGAGGGTGGCTTTCTAATATTCCAGCATTAGTAATGCGTGTAAACTTAGCTTTATGGAGTTGTTTTATAGAAGCTGAGCCACAATATCCCATACCAGAACGCAAACCTCCAACAAGTTGATAAACCACTTCTTGAACCGTACCTTTGTAAGGAACTCTTCCTGCAATACCTTCTGGTACAAGTTTTTTAATATCGCTTACATCGCCTTGGAAGTAACGATCGCGAGAGCCATTCTTTTGTTCCATAGCCTCAAGCGAGCCCATTCCTCGATAGCTTTTAAATTTACGTCCATTAAAAATAATAGTATCGCCAGGACTTTCTTCTGTACCAGCTACTAAAGAACCTATCATAACAGAACTTCCTCCAGCAGCCAAAGCCTTTACAATATCGCCAGAATAACGTAATCCGCCATCTGCAATTAAAGGAACATCTGTATCTTTTAAAGCAGAATAAACATCATATATAGCACTCAGTTGAGGTACTCCAACACCGGCAACAACTCGAGTAGTACAAATAGAGCCTGGTCCAATACCCACTTTAACAGCATCTGCACCATTCTTTAAAAGGAACTTAGCAGCATCTCCTGTTGCTATATTTCCTACAACAACATCTAATGAAGGAAAAGATTTTTTTACTTCCCTAAGCTTCTCTATAACTCCTATAGAATGACCATGAGCAGTATCTATAACAATAGCATCTACTCCAGCATTAACCAATGCTTGAGCACGTTCCATAGTGTCAATAGTAACACCTACCCCGGCAGCCACACGAAGACGCCCTTTATCATCTTTACAAGCCATAGGCTTGTCTTTTGCTTTTGTAATATCTTTATAAGTAATTAATCCTATAAGATGGTTGTCTTTATCTACAACAGGTAGTTTTTCAATCTTGTTTTCTTGTAATATCTCTGCGGCTTCAGATAAATTTGTTTTCTGATGAGTGGTAACAAGATTTTCACTTGTCATTACTTGATCAATACTTTTATCTAAGCAACGTTCAAAGCGTAAGTCTCGATTAGTTACAATTCCTACTAAATGATTATCATCGTCAACTACAGGAATACCCCCAATATGATATTCTGCCATTATAGACAATGCTTCTTGCACTGTGCTTCCACGCCGAATAGTTACTGGATCATAAATCATACCATTTTCTGCACGTTTCACAATAGCTACTTGGCGCGCTTGTTCTTCAATAGACATATTTTTATGAATAACGCCAATACCTCCTTCTCGTGCAATAGCTATCGCCATAGAACTTTCTGTTACAGTGTCCATTGCGGCTGTAACAAAAGGAATGTTTAGCTCAATATTACGAGAAAACTTGGTTTTTAACTGTACTTCCTTAGGGAGTACTTCAGAATAAGCTGGAATTAAAAGGACGTCATCATAGGTTAATCCGTCCATTACAATTTTTTCTGCAACAAATGAAGACATAATAAGTAAAAAATTTGTTGCATGCAAATGTACTAATTATTAGTTATTTTACAAAGATTATATGTATATTTTATATTCTCATTAAAAGATTTTAACCGAAATCTGAAAAATGATTTTTATATTTTATGAAACTATTTATAAGATAATATTTATAGAAGAAAACATAATTAAGGAGAGGAAATAGAAGCAAATGAATAAGAAAATAGTGTCAAGAGTAGTAAATATAAGTATAGCTACAAAAAGAATAATAAGGGAAAACATACAGAAGACTAAGGGATAATTTTAACTTTTCCATGTTGAAAGAATGATTCTTCAGAGTTTATGATTAATTTTGCATTTGCTGGTTGGGCTTTATTTTAGATTTTATGATAAAGAAAATATTAAAGATTTTCCGTTTGGTAGTAGGATTATTATTTGTATCATCAATACTTAGTGTTGTTATATATAGGTTTGTTCCTGTTGTTTTTACGCCTCTTATGTTATCACGTTGCTTTGAACAAATGAGGAAAGGAGAAGATATAAAGTTATACCATTCGTGGGTTTCTTTAAAAGAAATATCTCCTTATATGCCAGTAGCAGTAATAGCTAGTGAGGATCAGCGTTTTCTTTCTCATCACGGGTTTGATTATAAAGCTATAGAACAAGCTGCTAAAGAAAATCTTAATAGTAGTAAACGCTTACGTGGTGGTTCTACTATATCACAACAAACGGCTAAAAATGTATTTTTGTGGCAAGGGCGATCGTGGATACGAAAGGGATTAGAAGCATATTTTACATTCCTTATAGAAACAATGTGGAGTAAGCAGCGTATTATGGAGGTGTATCTTAATTCAATAGAAATGGGGAATGGTATTTATGGTGTACAAGCTGTAGCTAAACATAATTTTGGGGTTGAAGCTAAAGATCTAAGTAGAAGCAATTGTGCTTTGATAGCCGCAACATTACCAAACCCAAGGCGTTTTTCCTCTAAATCACCAGGTCCTTATATGTATAAACGTATGAAACAAATAGAAAGGCAGATGATTTTTATAAAACTATTCCCTAAAGAACATTAAAGTGAAATGGAAAATAAAAAAGAAATATTATTAAGTGAATTGAATCCTCATCAACGTGAAGCGGTGGAATATTGTGATGGTCCTTCATTGGTAGTAGCAGGAGCAGGCTCAGGTAAAACTCGTGTGCTTACTTATAAGATAGCTTATCTTTTAGAATCAGGATTAAAACCTTGGAATATTCTTGCCCTAACATTTACCAATAAGGCTGCTCGTGAAATGAAAGATCGTATAGCAAAAATAACAAACCAAAGCGATGCTAACCGTATTTATATGGGTACTTTTCATTCTATATTCTCACGAATTTTACGCAAAGAATCACAGTATATTGGCTATAACAGTAGTTTTACAATTTACGATGAGAGCGATTCTCGCTCGTTGCTTAAGAATATAATCAAGGTTATGGGATATGATGAAAAAGTATATAAGCCTAATATGGTGCATAACTTTATATCTATGGCGAAAAATCATCTCATTACAGCTGATAAGTATGAACAAGATAAGGCAGCCATAGATAGAGACAAGCAATGTCGTATGCCTTATGTTTATTCTATTTATAAGGCTTATGAAGCACGTTGTAAACAGGCTAATGCTATGGACTTTGACAGCATACTTGTAAACACTTATGTGTTATTCCGAGATAATGAAGATGTGAGAAACAAATATGCTAAATTATTTGAATATATTCTTGTTGATGAGTATCAGGATACTAATTATGCACAGGTAGCTATAATTACCCAACTTGCAAACATACATCAGCATATATGCGTCGTTGGAGATGATTACCAAAGCATATATTCATTTAGAGGGGCAAATATTGATAATATTCTTAATTTTAAAAATATATTTAAAGATGTACAAACGTTTAAGTTGGAGAGGAACTATCGTTCGACACAATTTATAGTAAAAGCTGCTAATTCGTTGATGAAGCATAATGAACATCAGATTTTAAAGGATGTATATTCGCAGGAAGAAGAGGGAAGTAAATTACAATATAAGCCATGTTATAGCGATAAAGAAGAAGCTATTGTTGTTGCTAAAGAGTTGCAACGTATTAAACATATTGATAATGCATCTTATTCTGATTTTGCTATTTTGTATAGAACAAATGCACAAAGTCGTACTTTTGAAGATGAATTTCGCCGTCAATCAATACCTTATAAGATTGTGGGCGGATTATCATTTTATCAGCGTAAAGAGATAAAAGATATTATAGCTTATTTTCGTCTTATTGTTAATAATAATGATGAAGAGGCTTTTCGTCGTATAATAAATTATCCTGCTCGAGGTATAGGTAAAACAACTATAGAAAAAATTATAGCTTGTGCTTCAGAAAACATGGTTAGTCTTTGGCAAGTTATAACTAATCCATTACAATATGGGCTTAAGGTAAATAGTGGAACGTTATCAAAAATAAATGAATTTATATTACTTATTAATAGCTTTGTGGCACGTCTAACGACAACAGATGCCTATTTGTTAGGGAAGGATATAGTTATGCAAAGTAAAATATCTAATGATATTTACTCTAACTCTGATACCGAATCTTTGTCGAAACAAGAAAATCTGGAAGAGTTTCTTTCTGCAATGCAAGAGTTTGTAGATACTGCACGTGAAGAAAACAGAGAAGATAATGTTTTTCTTACTGATTATTTACAAGAAATAGCTTTATATTCTGATAATGATAAGACTGATGATGATTCCCCAAAGGTAACAATGATGACAATTCATGCAGCTAAGGGTTTAGAGTATCCTACTGTTTTTATTGTAGGTTTGGAAGAAAATATTTTTCCTAGTCCGATGTCAGCAAATTCAAGACGTGAAATAGAAGAAGAGCGCAGACTCTTATATGTAGCTATTACTCGTGCAGGTCGTCATTGTATTATTACTAATGCCAAGAATCGTTTCCGTTATGGCGCGATGCAGTTTGATACTCCAAGTCGTTTTATTAAGGATATAGATCCGAATCTTATTTGTAAGGAAGAGAGTATGATGGCTGATAATAGTTGTTATAAAGAGCGGGTAGGGAGCTTAAAAAAAGAAAGTTATACATCACAATATAGAGGCTATAGAGCCAATAAAACTCAGGAATATGAGCCTAATAAGCCATATTTGGGTAGCAGGCAATATGGTAGCGATTATAAACGGCTTGACAGTAGATTCCAAAATAATAATCCTGTAGGTAGCCAGTTTCGTGCGGATCCTAAACCTAAGATAACGGAGCGTAAACGTGCCGAGGTGGCAGTCGACCCTTTATCAGCACGTGCAAAGAGCATATTATTGTCAGAAGGAGGTAATTTCCGTCGTTTATCAGCAGCTATTACTAATGGAGGAATGGTAATGCAAAATGCTGATGAATCAAATATAAAGTCTAAGGTTAATGATAAATTAATAGGAGTAGGTACAATAATAGAGCATCAGAGGTTTGGTATAGGAGAGGTTTTAAGTATAGAGGGGCAAGGAGAGAATGCAAAGGCAAAGATCTCTTTTAAGGAAGCTGGTATAAGAACTCTATTATTAAAATTTTCTAAATATAAAATTTTATAATGTTAAATTATAATTGAAGTTATATAATAAAAACATAGAATACATATTAAAATAACAGTAGTTGTTTAGTTTCGCCAAGTAGTTTAAAACTTTTACGATGATAAGGAGTAATACCATATTTAGCAATAGCTTGTCGGTGTGCTTTAGTAGGGTATCCCATATTATGTTCCCATTCGTATTGGGGATATTTTTTAGCAAGAGTACACATATAATCATCTCGATATGTTTTTGCTAATATAGAAGCAGCTGCTATTGATAAGTATTTGCCATCACCTTTAATAATAGTAGTATAGGGTATGTTGTGATAGGGCTTGAAGCGGTTTCCGTCTACTATGATAGCTTCAGGGCGAATAATAAGCTGATCGAGTGCACGATGCATGGCAAGAATACTGGCGTTAAGTATGTTTATCCGGTCTATTTCTTCTGGAGTAACTTTACCTATGGCCCATGCTACAGCGTTAAGTTCTATATCTTTACGTAAGGCGTAGCGTGTCTTTGAAGATAGCTTTTTAGAATCATCGAGACGTTCATTGCTATAGTTTTTAGGTAGTATAACAGCAGCAGCATATACACTACCTGCTAAACAACCACGCCCAGCCTCATCACAGCCAGCTTCACATAGCCCAATATTATATTGAGAATATAGCATTTAATAGTGTTCTTTAAAACATAGTTAAAACTTTTTTCAGACCTTTTACGAGCTCATCTACCTCTTCTTTTGTGTTATATAGTCCAAAAGAAGCACGTACAGTGCCTAATGTGCCTAAAGTCTCAATTAGAGGTTGAGCACAATGATGTCCTGTCCGAACAGCTATACCTAATTGGTCGAGCAATGTGCCAATATCCATATGATGAATATTGCCAACGTTAAAGCTGATAACGGCATCTCCAAAGTTATCTGTATGACCATATATGTGTATATCTTTTATCTCACGGAGTTGTTGCAAGGCATAACGAGTAAGCTCTTGTTCATGGGCAAAGATATTATCCATACCTAAATGAGTAACGTAATTAATGGCAGTAGCTAAGCCATGGGTGGCGATATAATCAGGTGTACCAGCTTCAAACTTTAGTGGTGGACGTTCGAAGGTTGTTTTTTCAAAGCTAACGTGTTCTATCATTTCACCTCCACCTTGATATGGTGGTAGCTTGTCTAACCATTCTTCCTTACCATAGAGAACACCTACTCCTGTAGGGCCATATATTTTATGTCCACTAAAAGCAAGGAAGTCGCAGTCAAGTTGTTGTACATCTACTTTAAAATGAGGTACACTTTGTGCGCCGTCTAACATAACAGGTACGTTATGTTCATGTGCTATACTTATTATTTTTTTTACAGGATTTATAGTGCCAAGCACATTACTAACATGAGTTATGCTTACAAGTTTGGTATGAGGAGTGAAGAGTTTAGTATAAACTTTCAGGTCTAACTCTCCAGCTTTAGTCAGAGGAATGACTTTTAATGCTATTCCTTTTTTGGCAGCCTGCAATTGCCAAGGTACTATATTAGAGTGGTGTTCCATAGTGGAAATTATAACCTCATCACCTTCTTTAAGAAATCCATCAGCGAAAGAAGACGCTATTAGGTTGAGGCTTTCCGTTGTCCCACGTGTGAAAACTATTTCGGTTATAGATTTAGCATTGATGAATTGTCTTACTGTTTCACGTGCTGCTTCATGTAGGTCTGTAGCTTGTTGTGAAAGCCAATGTACACCACGATGTACATTAGCATTAACATTAATATATTCATTGTGCATAGCCTCTAATACGGAAAGTGGTTTTTGGGTAGTAGCCCCGTTATCTAAATATACTAAAGGCTTGCCATGAATGGTGCGTGATAGGATAGGGAAATCGGCTCGTACCTTATTAGTGTCATACATAAATATATTCCTTTCTTATTTACAAATTTTACATCTGTTACACTTATTAAGTTCTCCACGGAAGCGTTTTTCTACTAAAAGATGTAAGCGTTCGCGTAAAGAATCGAGTTCTATTTTATCTATGACCTCGTAGATAAATGCAGTTTGGAGTAGAGTACGTGCTTCTTGCTGATCAATACCACGTTGTTGCATATAAAAAAGAGCAGCATCATTAAGTTGTCCTACAGTAGAACCGTGATTACATTGTACATCATCGGCATATATTTCTAACATGGGCTGTGAGTACATGCGTGCAGTGTTAGTAGAAACAAGATTTCGGTTAGTTTCTATTGAAGTTGTCTTTTGTGCTTCTTTGCGCACTAAAACAAGTCCTGCAAAAGCACCTACAGCTTTGTCATTAAGTACATATTTGTAAAGCTCATGGCTCTGGCAATGAGGTGCAGCATGATCTATGAGTGTGTTGTTGTCTACGTGTTGTTCTTTGTCGGCTATTATACAGCCATTAATAAAACACTCACTATGCTGACCTTTAAATGTCAGATTTAGCATATTACGCGTAATACCATTATGTAAAGTAATAACATTATGGCTTGCTTTAGAATAGCTTTCCTGTTGAATAAAAGCATTAGAAATACGCACATTCTTAGTATGTGTTTCCTCAAGACAATTAAGATCAATATGAGCATTGTTACCTACAAAGGCTTCGATAACTTGTGTTGTTAGGAAATTTCTATCATCGGCAGTATCATCGCAAAAGAGGAATTGCCCTTCTGCTCCTTCTTCCAAGATAATAAGAACACGCCTATTTACCATTAGGTCTACATCAGAACGAAGAATGTTTACTATCTGTACGGTATTTTTTAATTTTACGTTTTTAGGAACATATATAAATAACCCGTCCTGTGCTAACATTGTATTTAAAGCTGTTATGCCATCTTCTGATGTCTTAGCAAGCTTTCCATAATATTTTGTAATAAGCTCTGGATAATGTGTAGCTGCTTTAGCAAGACTATCAATGATAACTCCTTCTCCTAAATAAGTATTAGGAAGTTTTTTTGTATATAATTGATCGTTTACAATAAAGTAAAGTGATGTGCTAAGATTAGGAATGCCACATTTGAAAGTTTTATAAGGGTCTATAGGTATTTCCAATCTGTTTAGATTCAAGCCGTAATTTGGTTCAAAGAGCGAATGGATATTAGTATACTTATAGCGTTCCTCTTTTTTAGAAGGGAAACCTAATTTTTTAAAATTCATAAAAGCCTCATCACGGAGGTCATTCATCACTTTTACAGACTTACTCTTAATAAGCTGTGATGCCTGTGTATATAGGTCTATATATTGTTGTTCACTTTTCATGAAATAATTAGTATTTATCTACCTCTTCTTTTATCCAATCATAACCACGTACCTCTATATCTTTAGCAAGTTCAGGACCAGCCGTTTTCACTATCTGCCCTTTATAAAGGACGTGAATAAAATTAGGTTTGATCATATCGAGTAAGCGTTCGTAGTGTGTAATGACAATAGCCGATGTTTCTTTAGTGTGCATTTTGTTAACGCCTTCGGCAACTATACGCATGGCATCAACATCTAAACCTGAGTCAGTCTCATCTAAGATGCTAAGTTTTGGTTCTAACATAGCCATTTGAAATATTTCATTTCTTTTCTTTTCTCCACCAGAAAAACCCTCATTAACACTGCGACGTGATAACTTTGAATCTAATTCTACGAGTTTTCTTTTTTCACGCATAAGTGTCATAAAGTCGGAGGCTTTTAAAGGCTCTAAACCTTGATATATACGCTTTGCATTTATTGCGGCTTTCATAAAATTGGTCATGCTCACACCAGGTATTTCCACTGGGTATTGGAAAGATAAGAAAAGTCCTTCACGAGCACGATCTTCTGGTTTCATTTCGAGGAGGTTTTTACCATTAAAAACTGCCATACCATCAGTAACTTTATAAAGAGGATTACCCGTAAGAACGGCGCTTAGGGTAGACTTTCCAGACCCATTAGGTCCCATGATAGCATGTATTTCTCCATCGTTAATAGTGAGGTTGATGCCTCTTAATATTTCTTTACCTGCAATAGTAGCATGCAAGTTTCTTACTTCTAACATAATGTTTTATATATTATTTTGTTAATATTATCTCTAACACATCTTAAAAAATATCAGAAAGCCTATTGGCTTTAGTCTATTCTCTGTGCCTTATTTTCTTAAAATTGGCTTGTTTTTTTCTAATTAACCTCCTTTGGCGTTAGCCCTGAGGTAATTTTTTTATTAATAATACTTTCTTATTTATCCTACTGTTCCTTCTAATGTTACAGAAAGGAGCTTTTGCGCTTCTACAGCAAATTCCATAGGAAGTTTGTTTAACACATCTTTTGCATATCCATTCACGATTAAGCCTACAGCATCTTCCGTTGGAATACCACGTTGATTACAATAGAAAAGTTGTTCTTCGTTTATTTTAGATGTAGTTGCTTCATGTTCTACTATGGCAGAATCGTTATGAATATCCATGTAAGGGAAAGTGTGAGCACCACATTTTGAACCTAAGAGTAGGGAGTCGCAGCTTGAATAGTTGCGTGCATTATCAGCATTAGCTGTTGCTCGCACTAAGCCTCTATATGAGTTTTGGCTATGACCGGCAGATATTCCTTTAGATATAATAGTACTTTTAGTGTTCTTTCCGATGTGTATCATTTTAGTCCCTGTATCTGCTTCCTGATAGTTATTGGTAACAGCTACTGAATAAAACTCCGCTTGAGAATTGTTTCCTCTAAGAATGCAAGAAGGATATTTCCATGTTATTGCAGACCCTGTTTCTACCTGTGTCCATGATAAAACAGAATTGGCACCTCTACATTCTCCACGCTTTGTAACAAGATTAAGTACACCGCCTTTGCCATGTTCATCGCCAGGATACCAGTTTTGCACAGTAGAATACTTAACTTCAGCATTGTTCATTACAATTATCTCTACCACAGCAGCATGTAGCTGGTTTTCATCACGCATAGGCGCAGTACAACCTTCTAAGTAGCTAACGTAGGCATTATCGTCAGCAATTATTAGCGTACGCTCAAACTGTCCTGTGTTGACAGCATTTATACGAAAGTACGAACTAAGCTCCATAGGACAACGAACACCTTTTGGAATGTAGACAAACGACCCATCGCTAAAAACAGCAG
The DNA here is from genome assembly GCF_056583855.1 of Prevotella sp. C0209C1. NCBI lineage: Bacteria > Pseudomonadati > Bacteroidota > Bacteroidia > Bacteroidales > Prevotellaceae > Prevotella > Prevotella sp. C0209C1. Next base: position 30,970 of record NZ_JBWPJP010000001.1, read on the forward strand.
AGTTAAGAGCTGATGACCAGTTGTCCTTATAAGGTACCACACTTCCTAAGTATTGACGTACTAAAGCGGGGTGCTCCTTAACAGCTTCGCCAAAAGAACAAAAGATTATACCCTTTTCTGCTAATTGTTTTTTAAAAGTAGTTTTTACAGAAACAGAGTCCATTACAGCATCAACGGCAGTACCGCTCAAAGCTAAGCGTTCCTCCAAAGGAATGCCAAGCTTATCAAATGTTTTTTCTAACTCTGGGTCAATTTCTTTATCCTTAGGCTTTTTTGCTAACGGATCAGCATAGTAAGAGATGTCCTGAAGATGTAGTTCAGGAAGGGTTAGATGCCCCCATTGGGGGATAGGAAGGGTTTGCCAATACCTGAAAGCTTCTAAACGGAAATCAAGAAGCCAGTCTGGCTCACCTTTTTTTGCCGAGATTAAACGTACAATATCTTCATTTAATCCTTTTGGAATAATATCGGTGTGTACGTCTGTTGTGAACCCAAATTCATATTTTTGCTCAGCAATCTTCTTTACATATTCGTTATTTTTGTTATCTGACATTATTTAAATCTCTTTTATTAATAAAGACAACAAATGCTATACCATAATAAAAGGCAGTAACATTTGTTGCTACGAAGATAATAAAAAATCCCCTAAATACATCGTGTATTAGGGGATTTTATTGTTATTTCATTATAATTTTTGTTCAACTTCTATTTCTGTGAATGTTTCAATAATATCTCCCGTTTGCAAATCGTTGTAATTGACAAGTGATATACCACATTCTAAACCTGTAACGACTTCTTTGACATCGTCTTTATATCTTTTTAAAGCATCAATAGGAGCTGTGTGTATAACGATACCGTTGCGTACCACTCTTCCTTTATCTTTGTTGTGTACTTTACCTTCAGTTACCAAAGCTCCTGCCACAGTACCAACTTTTGAAATTTTAAAGACTTGTTTTACTTCTACTTGTCCTGTTATAATTTCTTTCTTTACCTTATCAAGCATACCCACCATAGTGGATTTTACATCATCAATAGCATCGTAGATAACAGAGTAAGTGTTAATCTCTACCCCCTCACGATCGGCTAAACGACGTGCTTCTGTAGATGGACGTACCTGAAAACCTACAATGACAGCATCTGATGCGCTTGCAAGCATTACATCGCTTTCAGAGATCTGACCTACTGCTTTACTAATAACATTTACATTAACTTTCTCTGTTGATAGTTTAATAAATGAATCAGACAAGGCTTCTATAGACCCATCGGTATCTCCTTTTACTATAATATTCATCTCATGGAACTCTCCACGAGCAATACGATGAGAAATATCAGACAAGGTAAGTCTGGTCTGTGTACGTAGCCCTTGCTCACGTTGTAGTTGCTCTCGCTTATTGGCTATCTCTCGTGCTTCTTGCTCTGTTTCCATAACATGGAAAGTATCACCAGCTGCAGGAGCACCATTTAGACCTAATATTATGGCAGGTTCTGCAGGTTTAGCGGTTTCAATACGTTGGTTACGCTCGTTAAACATAGCTTTAATACGTCCGTATGAGGTGCCAGCAATGACATTATCTCCTATCTTTAAAGTACCATTAGAAACTAATACTGTGCTAACATAACCACGTCCTTTGTCTAAAGACGACTCGATGATAGTACCTGTAGCTTTGCGATTTGGGTTAGCTTTTAAGTCGAGCATCTCTGCTTCAAGAAGTACCTTATCTAATAAGTCTTCAACACCAATCCCTTTCTTTGCGCTAATTTCTTGACATTGATATTTACCACCCCATTCTTCTACAAGGAGATTCATCTGTGAAAGGTCTTCACGTATCTTATCAGGATTAGCTCCGGGCTTGTCTATTTTGTTTATGGCAAACACCATTGGAACGCCAGCTGCTTGTGCATGAGAAATGGCTTCACGAGTAGTAGGCATGACAGAGTCGTCGGCAGCAATAATGATTATAGCGATGTCTGTTACTTGAGTACCACGAGCACGCATAGCTGTAAAGGCCTCGTGTCCGGGAGTGTCTAAGAAGGTTACACTCTTTCCGCTACCCACTTTCACACAATATGCGCCTATATGTTGTGTGATACCACCAGCTTCACCAGCGATAACATTTGTATTACGAATATAATCGAGCAACGAAGTCTTACCATGATCTACATGACCCATCACAGTTACAATAGGAGCACGCGAGACAAGGTCATTCTCATCGTCTATTTCCTCGCTTACTGCTTCCTGTACTTCGGCTGAAACATATTCTGTTTTAAAGTTGAATTCGTCTGCTACAAGATTAATAGTCTCGGCATCTAAACGTTGATTTATAGAAACCATAATGCCTACTGACATTAATGTTGATATAACATTAGTTACAGGGACATTCATCATGGTAGCCAGTTCTGACACAGTAACAAACTCGGTAAGCTTCAAAACCTTACTTTCTCTCTTCTCTGCACGTGCTTCTGCATTAAGTTTTTCCTGTACTGCCTCACGCTTCTCTTTGCGATATTTAGCACCTTTTTTGTTTTGGGTCTTACTTGTAAGGCGAGCCAGAGTTTCCTTTACCTGACGTGCAACAGCCTCATCGTCTACCTCTAAAGGCTTATGATTGCGGTTGTTGTTATTGTTGCGGTTGTTTTTCTTGCCGCTGCCACGGTTGTTGTTGTGGCTGTTGTTGTTACTCTTGTTACGATTACCTTGCCCGCTGCCTTGCTGATTTGCAGATGCATTAATATCTACGCGTTCTTTATTAATGCGTACACGCTTTTTCTTACTTTGTGCTTTCTTTTGTTCAGCCTTGTCTTCACGCTCTTTTTTGCGCTCTTCTTTGCTCTTCTTTTTAGGGCGAGTGCTTTGATTAAGGCTACTTAAATCTATTTTACCAAGCACGTTCACTTTTGGGGCGTTAAGCATCTTTTCTTCATTTTTTGTCTTAAAGATACCTTCGTCCTTTGTCTCTGTTTCTACATTAGCTGCTCCTTGAGTAGCTATGTTTTCTACTTTCTTTTCTGTATTCACTAAAACGTTAATAGTTTCGTTTTTTATTTTAGCTTGTTTCTCTTGTTTGCTTTCTGTAGAAACTTCTGTTATTTGTGCTTCTTTTTTATCAGATAGTTTATCAGCCTTAGCTTCTTTCACCTCAGGAGTTTCTTGCTTAGGAGTTGTTACTTGTTCTGTTTTTTCATCTTTTGCTAATACTTCTTTAGAAGAATTTTTTGCAACAGATGTATCTGTACTAACAGGCTTTGCTCCCTTTGACGATGGTTTGTTCTTCTCTTGAAGGTCTATTTTACCAAGTGGGGTATATTTTTGCCTTTTAGAGGCGAACAAGCTATCTGCACTATGATTAGTTGTCTTTGTGCTTTCTTTTTTATCTTTTGCTTTCTTTTGTAGGATATCTGCGGCTTTGTCCTTTACGTCTTTATCGTTTTTAAAAGCTTTTATGAGAGCCTTATATTGATTATCGCTTAGTTTGTAGTTAACATCAATAGACTCTTCGCTTAATTCGAGCTTCTTTTGTAGAAACTCAACAGCCGTTGGAAGTCCAATGTTTAATTCTCGAATTGCTTTACTTAGTCTGATACTCATTAATTTCCTTTTTCGGTGTGGGTGTTCGTTGTAGATAGTATTACCTTTTATAGCTTTCGGTAGAGGGGTTCCGAACATGGAGCTGCAGAAGAGTCACACCCTTTAGGCTTTCTGCTAACAACCATCACCCACCAGCCATCACCTAATTGTCAAATTCGGATTTTAGAATATTCAACACATTATCTACTGTCTCCTCCTCTAAATCTGCTTTTTCTATCAACATTTCGCGTGGTGCGTTAAGTACTTGCCTGGCAGTCTCCATGCCTATACCTTTTATAGCATCTATTACCCATTGGTCTATCTCGTCAGCAAATTCATCTAAATAGATATCATCTTCTGTCTCGTTTTCATCTAACTCACGGAAGACATCAATAGTATAATCTGTCAGCATACTTGCTAACTTGATGTTTAAACCATTGCGACCAATTGCCAAACTAACTTCTTCTGGCTGTAGATAAACTTCTGCTTTCTTAGTCTCTTCGTCTATGGTGAGGCTACTTACTTTTGCAGGAGCTAATGCACGCTGTATAAATAGCTTTGTGTTAGCCGTCCATGTTATAACATCAATATTTTCGTTACATAGCTCTCTTACAATGCCATGTACACGACTACCGCGTACACCTACACATGCGCCTACAGGGTCTATACGCTCATCATAGCTTTCTACTGCTATTTTAGCACGCTCACCCGGCATACGGGCAACTTTCTTTATAGCTATCAAGCCATCATTTATTTCAGGCACTTCTGCTTCGAGCAAACGCTCTAAAAACTCGGGTGCTGTGCGCGAAAGGATAATCTTCGGGTTATTATTGTCATTGGTAACACGATGGATAACGGCACGGATAGTTTCTCCCTTACGATAATTATCACGAGGTATTTGTTCGCCTTTGGGCAATATCATCTCGTTATTATCTTCATCTACTAATAATACTTCGCGCTTCCATGTTTGATAAACCTCACCTGAAACAATTTGCCCTACACGGTTCTTGTATTTATTATATAAAGAGTCGTGTTCCAGCTCTAATATCTTTGACGCTAATGTTTGACGCAGATTGAGGATAGCACGGCGACCAAACTTATTAAAATCTATCTTCTCACTAACGTCTTCACCTACCTCAAAGTCGGGCTCTAATTTGCGAGCATCAGTAAGACTTATCTGCTTGTTTTCGTTCTCTAACTCGTCATCTGCCACAACCACACGATTACGATAGATCTCAAAGTCTCCCTTATCAGGATTTACAATAACATCAAAATTTTCGTCACTACCAAATATTTTTGCAAGCACATTGCGAAAGCTCTCTTCCAAAACGCTTACCAAAGTGGTACGGTCGATACTTTTAGTGTCTTTAAACTCCTTGAAGGTTTCGACCATATTAGGACGATCTTCTTCTATTTTTCTTGCAGCCATAGCTTTATTTGAAACTTATTACGTATTTTGTATATTTCACTTCTTTCATGTTATACTTATGATCAACATCCATTTTCACAGGACGCTTCTTGCCTTCTATTCGCACTTTTTCATTGACAGTAACTATAAAATCGTCACCATCTACGCTTTTTAGCAGCCCTTTTACTTTCTTACCTTCTTTGTCAAGTACCTCAACCTCTTTACCTATAAAGTTAATGTACTGCTGAGCCACCTTAAAGGGTTGTCCTAAGCCTGCCGAGCCTACTTCCAATTCGTAGTCAGCCTCATCACGAGAAAGATGCTCCTCTATATATTTGCTGAGCTCAACACAGTCTTCTATCCACACCCCATCTGCATGATCAATTTCTACTACGATCTTGTTTTCCGAACTAATCTGAATATCTACAAGGAAATATTCTTTTCCTTCCAGCCATTCGGATACGAGTTTTTTAACAACAGCTTTGTCTATCATAATTTGCTAAATAATAAAAAATGAGGAACTTTGTCAAGTCCCCCATTCCTCTGAACACTGCAAAGGTACAAACATTTTTCGCGTACTGCAAAAAAAAGAGTAGATTTATTTTACCCATCTATAGTTAATTTTTTAGAAAAACATTACAAATATTTAAGGCACTTATAATAAAAAGAAATGGCATGTCTTAAATATATAAACATTATATAACCCTTGTGAGAAAGCAAAAGCCAAACTTTTATATAAAAATACGTGAGACTTTTGATGATGAAAAAAAAGCATATTCTTAGATTAAGAACGAACTGTAGGAAGGAAAAATAGATTAAAAATGAAAGAAAAATAACCTATTTTTCACTTAAAAATAGATTAAAAATATTCTAATATAGTTACCTTTTGCTCTATTAAGCATTGTTTGTTATTTTGTAAAAACAGATGTATAGTGGTTAAAAATATGCTTTTTATTAATACATTTTTCTAAATATTTGGGCTATTTCTTAAAAAATACTACCTTTGCACAAGATAGGTTTGTGTATGAGAAATTATAATTAAGGATTATTTTTTCTTGTTTACACTGTTTTTACACTTATATTACTATGCTTTTTTAACACCAAACATGATATGAAAAAAAATATTATAAATAAGGTCTTTGTAGGCTGTTGTACACTGGGTATGATAATGTTGGCGAGTTGTGCAAAGGAAGGTTTTCGTATAGAAGGGACTATTTCTAATGCGAAAGATTCTGTGCTATTCTTGGAGCATAATGGCTTAGAAGGTATTGCTAAAATAGATTCAGTAAAGCTTGATCAAAGTGGTGCATTTTCTTTTTCAGGTGGTAGAGGTGATAATCCGGAATTTTATCGTCTTCGTATAGCCGATCAGATCATTAATATTGCTATCGATTCTACAGAGCATATTGCAGTAAAGGCAGTTTATCCTCAGATGGCTACCAATTATATTATAAAGGGTTCGGCTGATAACGAAAAGGTTAAGGAACTGGCTTTGAAGCAGATTAATCTTCAAAGCCGTTGTCAGCAGTTGTTGGCACAGCGTCCAGAGTTAGCCGACTCTTTGATAGAAGTGATGCTTGCCGATTATAAACGTGATATTACAACAAACTATATTTTTAAGGCTCCAATGAAGTCGTATAGCTATTTCGCACTGTTTCAGTATGTTGTAATAAATAATCAAGCTGTTTTGATATTCGACCCTTCAAAGGACGCAAAAGATACTAAGGTGTTTGGAGCTGTAGCTACAAGTTGGGATACTTATTATCCTGGAACACTTCGCACTCAAAATCTTCATAACATAACCATTAAGGGTATGAAAGATGAACGCATAGTAAAAGCAAGGCAAAAGCCCATAGAGCTAAAGGCTGATGTACGAGGGGTTATCGATCTTCCTTTACGTGATAACATGGGAAATGAGCGTCATCTTACCGATTTTAAAGGACAGGTTGTATTGCTCGATTTTCATGTATTTGGTATGAAAGGCTCTACGGAATATATAATGCATTTGCGTGATCTTTATAATAAATATCATTCACGTGGTTTAGAGATTTATATGGTTTCGCTCGATGAAAATCAGCATTTCTGGAAGGAACAGGTAGCTAACCTTCCTTGGGTAAATGTTTATGATGATAAAGGAGTGAGCCAAGCTTATACGGCTACTGCAACAACGTTGCCTATTATTTACCTTATCGATCGTGGTAATAATGTAGTGAAAAATCCTTCACAGATTAAGAATTTAGATGAAGAGATACAAAAGTTGCTTTAAAAAATAAGAGTTTATTATATCTTTATGTGCTTATTATGTACCCTATTTTTGGCTTAGCCAGAAATAGGGTAATAAGTATGTTACCATTTCAGCTCTATCTCTTTACCTCCTCTTACTACTAATCCTTTAACATATCCGTGTTTCCATGCTTTAGGCAGGGCAGGTAATAGTTCTGTTTTTCCCATTTGGCTTTGTACTAACATTTCAGCAATACCTGCCGTAGCACCAAAGTTGCCATCTATTTGAAAGGGTGTATGTGTGTCTAAAAGATTATCTAACGTGCTGTTACGAAGAAGGTTTTGAAAGAGCTTATACGCATGATCACCGTCATGTAAACGCGCCCAAAGACATATTTTCCAAGCCATGCTCCACCCTGTAGCTCCATCACCGCGATGTTCTAACACTATGCGTGCAGCACGGGCAAGGGTAGGTGTGGTAGAGGTAGATATGGTATGACCCGGGAATAAGCCAAAAAGATGGTTTACATGGCGATGATTATCGTTAGGATCATCAATGTCTTCAGACCATTCCATGAGCTGTCCGTAGCGTCCTATACGATATGGTGATAGCTTCAGGAGCACTTTTTCCCACTGTTTCCGTTCCTTTTTATCTATATCTAACACTTTGCTTGCAGCAATAGCATCTGTAAGAATCTCGCGTACTACGGCATGTACGAAAGTTGCGCCTTGATCTATAGAGCCATGTTCAGGAGAGGTAGACGGTGCAGCTGTATAAGTTCCGTCAGGTTTATGCCATAGGAAATCAACTGCAAATTGTGCACTTCCCTTTAATATGGGGTAAGCGGTGTTACGCAAATATGTTTTATTGCGAGTAAAATCGTAATATTCCCAAAGGTGGGTAGATAGCCATGGTCCAGATATAGGCGATAAGTTCCATGTCATATCTTTATCTATGAGTGGTGCAGTGAAGCCAAAGATATTGCTCGATATAGATGTTGTCCAGCCGCGAGCATTATAGTAGGCTTTAGCAGTGCGACGTCCTGGTTTTTCAAGCATACAAATAAAGTTATTAAGTGGCTGTGCACATTCGGCGAGGTTTGTGGTTAGGGCGTGCCAATAATTCATCTGAAGATTAATATTATTATGATAATCTACACGCCATGGTCCGTCTACATTGTTATGCCAAAGTCCTTGTAAGTTAGCAGGGAGTGTGCCCGGACGTGACGATGCTATGAGTAGATAACGTCCATATTGGAAGTAAAGAGCTTCAAGGTCATAGTCGGCTTTTCCTGTACGGTATCGTTGTAGTCGTTTGTTGGTAGGTAAGCAAAGAGCTTCTTTAGTTTCTTTATCATCTGGATTTATTATTAATTTCACGCGTTTAAATAAAGGTGTATAATCTGCAAGATGATTATTTAGTAGGTTATTATAACCTTTTTGTAGTGCGTGTTTTATCCATTTTTTTGTGGTTTGGTCAGGGTTTACACCAATATATGTTTTAGGGTCTGTAAAAGAGGGGTTGGTATTTTGTTTGTAATCAGTATCTGCAGTTAGGAAAAAGGTAACTGTTTTTGCTTTTAAAATATGCAGTTTACCGTCTATTACCTTGCTTGTTCCACCATTAATGTTTGCTTTTATGCGTATAGTAAAGCGCATGTTGTTATCATTGAGCTTGCCTTTGTAAGTTATTCCGTCTGTAGAGTCATTAACGACTTGTCCTTGTGCTATAGGCGATGGGGTATAGGTTAAGGTTAGGTTTAGCAAGTCGGCTCCTTTTGCTGTATATTTAATAACCATCACATTGTCAGGGTAGGATATGAAATAAGATCGTTTATAGTAGGTGGTATTGTTGTGATAGCTTACCGAAGCTATAGCCGAATCGAGAGATAAGCATCGTTTATAGTCTGAGATGTCTTGCTCTTTATGTCCTGTTTGTATGGTAACTTCTCCCATAGTGGTAAAGTTTCCAAAGCGGAAGTGTGGCTCGGTAGCTATAGAATATGCAGCTTTCCCATTAAAATTGTCTTGTGTTAGTTTGGCTGCTAATTTTGTGTTTCCTTGCAGGAAAGCTTTTCTTATAGCTTTTAAGAAATGTGCCGATTGCTTATTCTGGTCCCAATAGTATGCCGCACCACCTTTTACGCCTGGCCCACCGCGCCATAAGCTCTTTTCGTTTAGTGTGAACCTATCGCAGGCAATGCCTCCCATGATGTTTGCTCCCAGTGATCCGTTTCCTATAGGAAGTGATCTGTTTTCCCATTCTGTATCAGCATTTTGCATCTCATCACCTGCTGTTAGTGTATTAGAAGATTTTAGCCATATTTTTTTTGTATATGAAGAGCAAGGGGTATCAAACCATATAGTATTATGTTTTTGAGCCTTTACTTGTGTTGAGGCACATAGTGTTATGGTTATAAAGATTAGTTTTGAAAGCATTAAAGTTATTTGTAAAGATTGTTAGTAAGTATAAAGGTTGTTATGGTTATTCTGTTGTTTTTATATTTAAAGCATAGTTAAAAGCTCTTTAACCATGCTTTTAGTTCCATTATCAGTTCTTCATGAAAACGAAATCCTATCTTGCTTCCCCAGCCATGTCCGCCACTTGGGTATACATGTAATGATGCTTTCACACCGTTACGGTATAGCTCGGTGTAGTAATTTACTCCGTTAGCAGGTGGTACGATGTTATCGTCATCGCTTAAAGCAATAAAGGCACGTGGAGTAACACGGCTGACGTTTAGGTCGGCACTATATTGTTTTTGTGTGCGTTTGTTAGGGTGTCGTCCTAACAGGTTTTCCAAGCTGACAGCATCTCCATAACCTTCCATCATTGATATTACGGGATAGAAAAGTATTTGAAAGTTAGGTCTGGCGTCTCCTTTAGACTTTGTAGCAATTGTAGCTGCAAGATGTCCACCCGAAGAAAATCCCATAATGCCTACATCATTACTATCAATTTTCCAGCTTGCAGCATTGAGTCGTACCATTTTCATAGCTTGTTGAGCATCTTCAATAGGTATTTCTGGTTTGCCGTGAGGCATACGATATTTAAGGACTATAGCAGCAATGCCTTGATTTTGCAAAAACTCTGCCCAGTCGTATCCTTCTTTTTCTAAAGATAATGTTTCGTATCCGCCGCCAGGGCATATCACAATAGCACGACCTGTAGCTTCTTTTTCTTCTGGGAGATAGATGCGTATTTTAGCAGAGTCGGTTTGGTCATTACTGCTGTGCGGTGGCTGACCATTATATAAGTTTATGTTAAATGAGCGTTGTGCATTTGTAGATAAAGTAATAAAGGCTAATCCGGCTGTAAAAAGGAGTTTATGAAAATTCATGTTATTTCTTGTTTTGTTTTGGCAAAGTTGTTTCTCTAAAACAATGCGAGCTGCATTTTTATCTTATTTTATTCTCTTTATTATAGCAAAGGAAAGAGGAATAAAAGCTAAGTAAGGAACACTATGCCTTAGGATTATTTATGCGCAAAGATAATAAAAAGTTGTAGGTATAGTGCTTTTATATATAATGTTTTTGTTATTTTTGCATATATGTATAACATTAAATACGAAGTTTAAACGTATTTTAATATATAGCATTAAATATTTAAAAGCTTTTATATGTCTCATGTTTTAGATAAGTTTAGTTATTGTCCTGTATGTGGTAGTAAAGATTTTCAGGTGCAAAGTAATAAGAGCAAGTGTTGTAAAAGTTGTGGTTTTGAGTTTTTCTTAAATGCCAGTTCTGCTGTGGCAGCTTTTATTATTAACACGTATGGGGAGGTTCTTGTTACTAAAAGGAAGCGAGAGCCTGCCAAAGATATGCTTGATTTGCCTGGTGGCTTCTGTGATATAGGTGAAACTATAGAAGAGGCATTGGTACGTGAAGTTATGGAAGAAACTTGCTTGCATATAGCAAAGAGTTCGTATTTTTGTTCTATTCCTAATAGCTATTTATATAGTGGCTTTGTAGTGCCTACTCTTGATATGTTTTATATTTGCACGGTTACAAACGAAGATAGTTTGGAGGCACATGATGATGTAGCGGCTTCTTATTGGTTAGCTATAGAAAGATTAGACGAAGAAAAGTTTGGCTTATATTCCATTCGTAAAGCAGTAAGATTATTCAAAGAAAAGTATTTGAAAACTTAAAAAAGTAGAAATAAACTATATTATATAAGGTGTAAGAGGAAAAGTTTACTACTTTTGCGCTCTTGAAAAAGTACAATATATAGACTATGCAAGATAATTTAGTTATAGTAGAGAGCCCTGCTAAGGCAAAAACTATAGAGAAATTCTTAGGAAAGGACTTTAAGGTGATGTCATCTTATGGGCATATCCGCGATCTGAAAAAGAAAGAATTGAGTATAGATCTTGATTCGTTAGTGCCTAATTATGAAATTCCTACGGAGAAGAAAAAAGTAGTTGGCGAGCTAAAGAAGGAAGCCCAATTGGCAAAGAAGATTTGGTTAGCCTCCGATGAAGATCGTGAGGGAGAAGCTATTAGTTGGCATTTGTGCGAAGTTTTAGGTTTAGATGAGTCTAAGACAAACAGAATAGTGTTTCATGAGATTACTAAGCCTGCTATATTGGAGGCAATAAATAATCCTCGTCATTTAGATATGAATCTTGTTAATGCACAGCAAGCACGTAGGGTGTTAGATCGCATAGTTGGTTTTAAGTTGTCTCCAGTATTATGGCGAAAGGTAAAGCCATCTCTAAGTGCTGGGCGTGTACAGAGCGTTGCTGTTAGATTAATAGTAGAAAAGGAGCGTGAAATACAGAATTTTAAGTCGGAAAGATATTATAGAATAAATGCAGTTTTCACATTATTAGGAAATAAAGAAGATAAGCCTACGGAGATAAAGGCAGAGCTGAATAAGCGTTTTTATACTCATGAAGAGGCTCTTGCTTTTCTTGAATTGTGCAAAGATGCTCAGTTTGAGGTTTCTTCGGTAACAAAGAAGCCTTTAAAGCGCACTCCTGCTCCTCCTTTTACTACTTCTACTCTTCAGCAGGAAGCAGCACGTAAATTAGGATTTACAGTAAGCCAAACTATGATGGTAGCTCAACGTCTATATGAAGCTGGGCGTATTACCTATATGCGTACCGATAGTGTGAACCTCTCTAAGCTTGCCATAAATACGTCTAAGGCAGAGATAGAGAAGCTTTATGGTAAGGAATATAGCAAAGTCCGTCAGTATCATACTAACAGCAAGGGGGCACAGGAAGCTCATGAAGCTATCCGTCCTACTTATACAGATAACCAAACAATAGAAGGAAGTGTGCAGGAACGTCGTTTATACGATCTTATATGGAAGCGCACTATAGCATCACAAATGTCTGATGCGCAGATAGAAAAGACTGTTGTTAATATAAATATAATTCCTTGCGCTGCAGCAAGACAAGATGTATTACAGTTTGTTGCTAATGGTGAAGTAGTTATTTTTGATGGCTTTTTAAAGGTATATCAAGAGTCTAATGACGAGCAAACAGTAAAAGAAGAGAGCTTGCATAATTTGCCTTTAATAAAAGAGGGCGATATGTTAAATAGAGTAGAGGTATCGTCAACAGAGCGTTATTCTCAAACTCCGGGTAGATATACAGAGGCAAGTCTGGTACGAAAACTTGAAGAGTTGGGTATTGGTCGTCCTTCTACTTATGCTCCAACAATATCTACTATTCAGCAGCGCGAATATGTAGAGAAGGGAGATAAAAAGGGAGAAGAGCGTAGCTATAAGATAGATACCTTGAAGAAGAATAAGTTAAAGTCGATAGAAAAGACAGAAATGGTGGGTGCTGATAAGGGTAAACTTATACCTACTGATATAGGTATAGTGGTAAACGATTTCCTTATGAAGAGCTTTCCAGAGATAATGGACTATAACTTTACGGCAAAGGTAGAACAGGAATTTGACAAGATAGCTGAAGGTAAAGCTGCATGGGATAAAGAGATGAAAGATTTTTATCATAGCTTTGAGCCAAAAGTAGAAGAGGTTATGAATGCACGTTCTGAGCATAAAGCAGGGGAAAGAGAGTTAGGCATTGATCCTAAGACGGGTAAACCTGTATTTGTAAAGATAGGCCGTTTTGGTCCTGTAGTGCAGATAGGTACTGCTGATGATGAGGCTAAACCACGTTTTTCACAGTTGCCAGTGGGTAAGAATATGGAAAGCATAACACTTGAAGATGCTATAGAGCTTTTTAAGTTACCACGCAATCTTGGCAAATTTGAAGATGAAGATGTAATCATAGGCACAGGTCGTTTTGGTCCTTATGTAATGCACAAGAAGAAATATGTATCTATCCCTAAGGATCAAGACCCATTAACAATATCTCTTGATGGAGCTATACGCCTTATCCAAGAGAAACGTTTGCAAGAAGCTATGCGCCATTTAAAGACCTTTACAGAAGATGCAAATATGGAATTGATGAATGGCCGTTATGGTCCTTATATTGCTTACGAAGGTAAAAACTATCGATTACCAAAAGCATTACACGATAAAGTAAAAGAGCTTACTTACGAACAGTGTATTGATATTATAAAAAAAGCACCAGAACCAAAAGGTAAGAAGAAAAAGGTTTAATATATATTTATAATAAGCAATATGCCTATACCTCTTAAAAAGCAGTTACAAAACAAGGGGAATACGAAGCAAAACACGCTTCGCATTCTCCTTATTGGCTACATGGGGGCTGGTAAAACAACTATAGGAAAGGCTTTATCAGATGAAATGAATATACCTTTTTACGATCTCGACTGGTATATTGAAGCACGTATGCATAGAAACATAAAGCAGCTTTTTGAAGAGAGAGGAGAAGAAGGCTTTAGAAAAATAGAGCAAGCGATGTTACATGAAGTAGCTAAAAATGAAAATGTTATCATAGCTTGTGGAGGAGGGACACCTTGCTTCTTCGATAATATGGATTATATGAACAGGCAAGGAACTACTGTTTACTTAAAAGCTATTCCAGAAGTGTTATATGCTCATTTGAAGATGGGCAAGACTATACGCCCACTTTTGTTGGGTAAAACAGAAGAAGAGATAGGACAACTTATTGTAAGACAGGTAGCAGAGAGAGAGAGTTATTATTTAAAAGCAAAATATGTTTTAAATATTAATCTCTTAAGTAGTGCAGGAAAAATAAAAGAGGCTGTATATAATTTGCGTGAATTGCTTAATACATAATGTATTTTGAATAAAGATTATTTATAAAAGTTAGTATATACAATAATAAAATGAAGAAGTGGACGATAGAAGATTCTAAAGAGCTTTATAATATTAATGGGTGGGGGACATCTTACTTTGATATTAATGAGAAAGGTAATGTATGTGTGTCACCATGCAAAGACAATACGGAGATAGATTTACGTGATATCATGGACGAGTTGGCTTTGCGAGATGTAACACCGCCAGTGTTGTTACGTTTTCCTGATATTCTTGATAATCGTATCGAAAAAACTGCATCATGTTTTGATCAGGCTAAGAAAGAATATAATTTTAATGCAGAAAATTTTATCATCTACCCTATTAAGGTTAATCAAATGCAGCCTGTTGTTGAGGAAATTATTACACATGGGCGAAAGTTTAATCTTGGACTGGAAGCTGGCTCTAAGCCTGAACTTCATGCTGTTATTGCTGTGCAATGTCAAAGCGACGCATTAATAATTTGTAATGGATATAAAGATCAAAGTTATATAGAATTAGCTCTGTTAGCTCAGAAAATGGGTAAGCGAATCTTTATAGTAGTAGAAAAATTAAATGAGATAGATCTTATAGCACATGCTGCAAAGAAACTTAATGTTAAGCCAAATCTTGGTATTCGTATTAAGTTAGCCTCGAGTGGGTCAGGGAAATGGGCAGAAAGTGGTGGTGATGCTTCTAAATTCGGATTAACCTCTTCAGAGCTACTAAATGCCCTTGAGCTATTAGATAATAAGGGATTGCATGATAGCTTAAAGCTTATACACTTTCACATAGGATCACAAATAACAAAAATACGTCGTATACAAACAGCTCTTAACGAAGCTGGACAATATTATGTTAATCTTCGTAAGATGGGATATAATGTAGAGTTTGTTGATTGTGGTGGCGGACTTGGAGTGGATTATGATGGAACAAGATCCTCAAGTAGCGAAAGTTCGGTAAACTATAGTATACAAGAATATGTTAATGATTGTGTGTATACTTTTGTAGACGTATCTGATAAAAATAATATACCACACCCTAATATTATTACCGAAAGTGGTAGAAGCTTGGCAGCTCATCACTCAATATTGGTTATTGATGTTCTTGAAACGGCATCTTTGCCTGAAATGTCAGACGATTTTGAAGCAAAAGAAACTGATCATCAATTAGTACGCGACTTGTATGATATATGGGATAATCTTGATAAGCGTAATATGTTAGAAGATTGGCATGATGCCGAGCAAATACGAGATCAGGCTTTAGAGCTATTCTCTCATGGCATGGTAGACTTAAAAACAAGGGCAGAAATAGAAGCAATGTATTGGAGCGTGTGTCATGAAATAAACAATATAGCTAAATCTATGAAGCATGTTCCTGATGAGCTTCGTAATATGGATAAGTTGTTAGCAGATAAGTATTTTTGTAATTTCTCCCTCTTTCAGTCGTTACCAGACTCTTGGGCTATAGATCAGCTTTTCCCTGTCGTTCCTATACAACGCCTAAAAGAACGTCCAACACGTAAAGCAACACTTCAGGATATTACTTGTGATAGCGATGGTAAAATAGCCAATTTCGTGGCAGATGGTAAGAGCAGTCATGTCCTTCCTATACATGCTTTGCGACGTAACGAACCTTATTATATAGGTGTGTTCCTTGTAGGAGCATATCAGGAAATTTTAGGAGATATGCATAATTTGTTTGGTGATACCAATGCTGTTCATATATCGGTAAAGAATGGTAGTTATAATATTGATCAGATATTCGATGGAGAAACGGTAGAAGAAGTGCTTGAATACGTGCAATACAAGCCTAAAAAACTTGTTCGCCAGCTTGAGATATGGGTAACAAAGAGTGTTAAAGAAGGTAAGATTTCTATTGAAGAAGGTAAGGAGTTTCTTAGTAATTATCGTAATGGCCTTTATGGTTATACATATTTAGAGTGAGTTTTTTTAACTTGTTTCTATAATATAATTTAGAAGGTGGTGGTAGGAATATTCTGCTACCACCTTTGCTTTATAAATAAAAAAAAGTTAAAAACAATATTTTTGCATAGTGTTTTGTAACTTTATAAAGTAACTAATCGTCTTTTATATAGAAGATGAAGAAAATCAGTTTTCGGAATGATGTCTTGCCGTTAAAGAATGAGCTTTATCGGTT
This sequence comes from Prevotella sp. C0209C1, assembly GCF_056583855.1. Taxonomy (NCBI): domain Bacteria; kingdom Pseudomonadati; phylum Bacteroidota; class Bacteroidia; order Bacteroidales; family Prevotellaceae; genus Prevotella; species Prevotella sp. C0209C1. The sequence goes on from NZ_JBWPJP010000001.1 coordinate 47,512, forward strand.
AGCCCTTCGGATAACAATGAATAAAGAAGAGGCTGAAGATATTGTGCAAGATACTTTGATAAAAGTATGGGATAAGCGTTCCATTTGGAGTGATATTAGTTCAATAGAGGCTTATAGCTTTCGTATATGTCGTAATTTATCGCTTGACAGGATAAAGAAAAAGGAGAATAAAAACGATTCGTTAGATGAGAGTTCCTTTGCTTCTCTCTCTTCTGCGAATTCTCCACAAGATAATATGATAGCAAAAGATGGGATAGTAATAGTAAGGGAAATTGTAGCTTCATTACCTGAAAAGCAGCGTAGCTGTATGCAGCTTCGTGAGTTTGAGGGGAAATCTTATAAAGAGATTGCCGATATATTGGCCATATCTGAAGATCAGGTAAAGGTTAGTATTTTTCGAGCAAGGCAAACTGTAAAACAATTATATTTAAAATTAGACAATTATGGATTATAAATATATAGAACAGCTTTTAGAACGTTATTGGCGTTGTGAAACTTCTCTTGAGGAAGAAGAGATACTTCGTACATTCTTCTCACAGGAAAAAGTGCCAGAGCATTTGTTGCAATATAAATTGTTATTTAGCTTTGTAAAGCAGGAGAAAGATGATAATGTTCTTAACGATGAGTTCGATGAAAAGGTTTTGTCCATTATTGATGAAGATAAGCCTATAAAGGCTAAGGTGATAACCTTTCGTTATCGATTATTGCCTCTTTTTAAGGCAGCAGCATTGTTGGCTATAGTTCTTACTTTGGGTAATGCTATAAATGGTGCTTTTTCTACAGAAAGCGGCTCTTCTTTGCCAGTGAGTGTAGCTAATTCTAATAAAACATCAGAGGGGCCTTCAGTGGCTAAAGCCGATTCGCTGCATAGTGATTCGCTTCAGCACAACATATCAGTAACTACTTCTACAATAACAAAATAAAGGAAAACAGCTTTCTAAATAAATAATCATTTCATTAAAACATTATTTCTAATCTAAGTATTATCCTTTAATGGGAAATCTTGGATATTATATTTACTAAAGGCGATATTTCATAAGAAGTATCGTCTTTTTCTCTATATATGTTTTTTCTTATGTTGGTAAACGTAGTTGCTTTTCAGAACACTTTTGTGGAAAGCTAACAATATCCTCATACTGTAAAGAAAGTTCTCCCCATCTTCATTTTATAAAGATGGGGAGAAAGATATTTTTAAGATAAATAAAACTTCATCTATTCATCTTTTACAGGTAGTATAGCATCAGCTTCAGCCATGTTATTATCTTTATCATGAGGCTTATAAGATTCCTTATCCAATAAAAGACGACATCTTGAATTATTTTCTTTGTCAAGAGTGCTATTGCTTGTGGCTAATTGATAAAATCCTTGTGCATCTGGATATGGAAAATTTTCATCATTTATCACATATACATTAGGTTCTAATTTTCCATTTTGATAAATTAAGCCCCCCGTCATTGATATAAATAAAGATTCTTTGTTATTATCGGTTTTGAAGGTCCAACCATATTTATCTTTATCGTAGCCGGTACCTTCTCCTTCCATGTCTGTAAAAGTATTCACAGGAGGTACTTTATATCCTACAGGACATGGGTCGTAAATGGTCTTAACATTATTGCTAAGTTTAAGGTTTTCGTCTAATATAGAAAAGTTAGCAGACCAAAGATTAAAATATGTATTACTACACCAATTTGTCATATAATTATGATTTATTAGCTGGTTTGGATTCTGTATAGCATAATCTAAAGTTTTTGTACTATCAACACAGGTTATTTTCCCATCTTGCTTATGTGCAACATCACCTGAAAAAGGATCTTTTCGTCCATGTTGATAATAATTAGTATAAAACAAGTGTTTTGTTATAGTCTCTTGCTCTACTGTAAACTTACTTCGTATTTTATCATTATTAGTTTGTGTGAATACTAATTTTACTTTTCTTGGATATTTTTCATTAGGTCCATATAAAAAAGGTATATAGCCTAATGGTAATTTAGCTACATTACGTTGGGTTCCGTACATATCTGTTAATTGTACAGTTTTTCCATATTCTTTTGCTGGAACAAACCACAGGTGCCACGACCACATAATGGTACCATTATTGTTTTTTACTGCTATTAAAGCATTGCCGCTCTTAATTTGATCTTGAGAAACTGTAAATGTTAAGTAATCGTGACCTTGCGCCCCACTTACTATGTTAGGTATAACGCTTAACATGTTTTCTCTATCCTCCCAAAGAAGTTCTGCTTTTATGGCTTTATCGTTAGCGTTATCTTCATTTATATAGGGAGAAGTTATTTCTCTACCAGCATAGTTTATAAAAGTATCAAGCTTCTTATCATCTTTAGGTTTTTTACCTTTATACTTAAAGGAAGCCTCATTAGTTTCTCCATTCTTAATAGCATTACCATATACCAAAGGAATGGAATAGGTACCGGGTGAAGAAATAATATAACAATTAGCAGTTTCTTCTATGGTTGCTTCACCATTTGCATTTGCAAGGTTATAAGGCTTAGGTGCTTTTTCAGTTTTATCAAATTCGTTATCCCACGGATATGAAGTTGTTAGTATTAAAGGTTTTATTTCTATTTCACCTTCATTATGTCCACCCTCACCTGATTTTGTAACCAAATCAAGCCAGTCAGGGGTAGATCCTTCATGTAGATTATGATCATTATCTTCATATCCAACATATTCCCATTGTGCATTTTCAGCATTCCCATTAGGTCCTTTTTGTAAATAGCTAAAAACCGAAAATTGAGCCTCTTTAGCATTAATAAAGATGAGTTTAGGTCCTTTGGTTATTAATGTATTTAACGATTTGTGAGCTGATAATTTTAAGATTTTTGTTTTTCCAGCGTCAAATTTCCCTTTACCAAGGGGAACCTCAAGATATTGATCTTTGTCTTTAAAATCATTATGTAGTGTGAGGCAAACTTTAATATCTGCATAATCTTGTGGAATAACAAAAAATGTATTACCATCACCACCTGACCAAAATTCTTCTCCGTCGTCTCCTTTCTCTTTACATGGATCTTCACCTAATGTTATTGTATTATCGTCGTCGTTATTAAAATTTTTAATACAAGTTAAAGATAAAGTGCCTTTATCATCTTTAGAAAAGCTCCAAGAACCAGAAGGTTCTTTTGCAGTTGGGAAAGTATATATTCCTTTGGTAACTATATTTTTTAGTTGTACTGCTGTTAGTGTTATCTCATCGGGTAATTTGCCTAAATTGATAGAAAATTGTACAGCAGTTAACGCATGACGTAATTTAAGATTTATGGGAGCATCTTTTGCTTGAGTATTATAGTTTACATCTGTACTTGCTGTCAATAAATCGAATTGTTTAGAAACATCATCAGGACATTCAAACTTGATTTGAGGTAATTGTTCTTCCTTGTTATAATCGTAAGTATATGCTACTTTGGAACTTTCACCATTCTCATCATCAGGATTTTCATTCGTACATAAAGTAACAAACTTACAGTATGGCTTATTATACGACCATAAATATTTTTGTGGATTATCAGGATCTTCTTCAAAGGTTCCCAATCCATCTTTATTAATATTTAATGTCTCTTTATTTAACCATTCATCATATTTGTCTTGTTCTTTTCCCTTCCTATAACCCCATAATGATAATTTTATGTCATTGTCATTAAGATAAGAAATATCTGCAGGTATTATGTCACCACGTGTTGTAGCTTTATTTTTCGAAGAAGAAAAGATACCATTAATAGTTCTATCCTGTAACCACATCTTTTTACCTTGAAACATGGTTTCTGATATGTTGCGAGCTTCAATGCAGGCGTCAGCTGGCTGTGCAGCTCTGCCATTTTTTGTTAGCTGATTGTTTTGTACTACTTCTGCTATAAAGTGTAGCTGTCCGTCTTTGCTATTATTATCAGTACTAAATATTTCGTCAGAACAAGACATTGCACATATCCCAAAAGCAAGGAAACATGCAAATATAAAATGCTTATAAAAGTTCATTTTCATTTTTGCATATTTATGGGTTAGTAATAGTAATATTGCCGATGTTGACATCGCCATCTTCAGAAGTGATGCTAATACTCCCTCCGCTGCCTAAATCAATATCTTCTTCTTTTTTTTCAGAAGGTGTTATTGTCGTCGTTTCATTAACAGGTCTTCCCGTTGCAGCCAAGATTACACACTCCTTAAGTAATGGATAAATTTCTATCGTAGGCTTAAGGTACTTGGCTTTTATAAGTTTTTCTTTTTCCATAACTAAAAAAAATGATTAGTAGTATATAAGCCAAAATTTGCTTTGATTATCCTATATTTGCAAATTTAGTAAAAGATATAGATAAAACAAAGCATTAGTGGATAAAATTATTTAGTTGATTCTTATAAAGTTGTTGTAATTATTTGAAAGAGAAATAGTTAATGAATAGTGTTAAAAACTAAGTTTTGTAAATAGCCTGCTTATGAGTAGTTTTATAGTGGGTTAATTATCAAGTAATTAGCATTAGAGCTGTTCTACCAATATACTGAAATCTGCATAGATGTTATTAAAAGTTTATCTTCAAAGTTAAACTAATCTTTTAATAATCTACTCTTGAAAGTTCTCTTAAAATATCGTAAGGCTTTCATCTTGTCAGCCGTTTCAGATATATAGAGCGGGCTTATATTATGTTTAAATGAAAACTCGTTCAAACTATCTATTGCGTCCTAAAAACATTATCTTAAAATAAATCTCACGCAAAAATAGATATTTATTTTGTTTTTTGCTTACCGTTAATATCTTTCTTTAAGAAATTATTTTGCATCTGTTTTATTTCATTATGTATGTAATCTATAAATTTGTCATTCCCTAATATTTCGATATCTTTATTTAAACCTAAAACAAATCTTCCTATGCCACGGTAATCGCACACTTCTAAATTTAATATCCAGTGTTCATTATCTTCTTTTTCTATAAATCGTCCTCCTTGAGGATATTCTTCTATGAAAAGATTAAATGCAACTCTGCCCATACGTAGTGTAACAAGATGCTGCTTTTCGCTGCTAAACATAAAAATATCAGTGAACATTTCCTTATGCATATCTTCGCGTAACCATGGAGTATCGAGCAGCTCTACACTTTTCATTCTTGCCACTTTAAAGGTCTTATTTATCTTAGATCTTAGCTCGTAGCATCTTACATCTTGAGAGTTATTCATCAGGAAGAAAGGTTCTACTATACGATCTCGTACCGAGCTACTGTTTAAGCTGGAGTATCCATATATAGTTACCATTTTTTTCTCTCTTATGGCTTGTGTAATAACTTTAAGATTATCATCTATTTGTTTACGTAGAGTAGTATTATTAATATTAGATAAATTGTATGCATTGTCAAGACGATAACGTAAGTGGTTAATGGTTTCGTTATTAATTCCTGATGAAGTAAGAACATCATAAATGGCATGTATCTCATTATCTGTGAACTGCACGCTGTTTAACAATTTAGCTATAAATGGTGAGTGATAATCTATATGATAATATCCTTTGTTCTTAAAAATAATAAATCCTGAACGTCTAAGGAAGGAGATAAGATAATAAAGGTTACGTCTGGAAATATCTAACTTTTCGCATAGCTCTTCTATAGAAAAATCTGTTCTATCCACTAACAGTTGAATGAGCTCTAACTGATTTTTAAGTTTATCAAGTCGCATAAGTAGTAATACAGGTTATCTTTTATTTTGAATTTATTCCATAACCAAAGAGGGCAAAGTCGCCTTTGAGAGGGTCGTCAGGAAAAACTTTACATAGTTGTATGGTTATTTGCTGTGCTGTTTTCATAGAAGTAGTTTTACTTTTGTTTAGACCTAAGCGAATAGATTGTTGTAAGACATGAGTGTCTAACGGAATTATAAGCGACTTTTTTTCAAACATATCACTCCATATTCCGAGATCTACAGGAGAGTTATCACGCACCATCCAACGCATAAACATACATATACGTTTGCATGAGGAGATGGTGTTTTTGGGGATAATTCCAGAAAAGCCATGAGCATGGAAATAGCTGCATAGTATTTCTATAGCAGATATGGCTTCTGCTTTTATATGTTTGCTTTTGTGTAGAGTATTAATGTTTTGACGAATATATTCCTTTAAGCTGCCTTTATTGATAAACATCTCTTGTAAAGATAATAAGAAATGGCGCATCATATTATTAGAATATAATCGATAAAAGCTTTTCGTGTTATTTGGTATATCATGCAAGAAAGCCCCTTCTCTAACCCATTGATATGGCTCGTTATGTGTAAAATCTAATATATTTTGTAGTTTCGGCATAAACGCCTTACGGTTACCATAACTTAAACAGGAGGCAATGAAAGCCATTGTCTCCTGATTTTCTATACCTTTTACTTGATGCATAAACCACGAAGGGTCGCCTTGTAAAAACTCTATAGTTTCATACTTTTCGGCTAAAAATAATAGCTCTTTTTTTATATTTTCAGGCAATCTGATAGCAGTTTTTAGCATAAGGGAGATATTAACTATAAAGTGTAGTGTTTTTAAAGGATATATATTATGCTTATAAGCCTAATATTTGAGAAGCATGCTCTTTAACTTTTATTTCTTTAGGGTTAAAAATATGCTCAATAATCCCCTCTTCATTGATAATAAAAGTAGTACGGAAAGTACCCATATAGGTACGACCACACATTTTCTTTTCACCATAAACACCAAAAGTTTCTACAAGTTTTAAGTCAGTGTCTACAATAAGAGGAAAAGGAAGATTATTCTTTTCTATAAACCGTTTATGAGATTTTTCATCTTGAATGCTTGCACCTATCACTACATAACCTTGTTTTTGTAGCTCGCTATAATTATCACGCAGGTTGCAAGCCTCTGTGGTACACCCCGGAGTAGAGTCCTTAGGGTAAAAGTAAAGTACTATCTTTTTACCTTTATAATCGCTCAACTTAATTTCTTTACCATTCTGATCAGTTCCAAGAACATCAGGAGCTTTATCGCCAATTTTCATCATATAATAATATCTTTTATATATTTATTACTTATTGCAAAGATAGTATTTCTTATGCAAAATAGCACACATTATGCTTTTTTTATTAAAAGCTACTGCTTCTTTCTTTATTTTTTAGGAGAAAGGTTTTTATAAAATACTATCTTTTTAATTTTTGAAATCGCTTTTGATTCACCTTTTTGTAGTTATATCCAAAAAGATGTTTTGCTATCTTACGAAAATTGTAAGTAGCTACAAAGCGAAAAATATCTTTTAAAGGAGGGTGTTTCTCCATATAAATGCTATGTGGAACATGTACAAAATAAAAATCTACTATGGAATCGAAAGCAGAAAACTGCTTGTTAGGTCTTTCAAAGAGCCATGTTTCAGAATAAAAACGGTTATTAGCAATAATATTTGAATCGAAACAGGGTAAGGTACGTATAAAGTCGGTACGAGCCCACCAAAAACTACCACTATACATTTTGTGTTTTTTAGGAGGCCAACGATAACAGCCATAAGTATCATAGCCTTCCGAAAGAACGTTTACAGCTACTTTCCATTTATAAAAAACAAAATACTCTAACAGTTCACGCCATGCATCTATCTTACTACGAAAAGACATAAACTGTTTGTCTTTGCTATCAACCATTTGATAGCTTATGCCTTTAGAATGGAAATAATATAAAAAAGCATCTTCTTTTATACTCAATTTTCTAATAAATTCGAGGGCAGGATATTCATAGTATTTTGGATCTTTATGAAAGGCTACCAGCTCGATATTGTTACTATCAATTTTTTTCTTTAGCTTATTTATATTCTCCTCGTTATCACTTATACAGCTGAGATAGAGCTTTTTGGTAACACTTAATAAACCGCTTTGCTTTAAGCTATGTAGCTGAGCTTCTGCAAGACTTTCCCACCCTTTATCCATTAATATATGGTATACACCATATATGGGCTTATTATTATGCGGGCTATGATCCCATTTGCTTAAATCTAATCTTGTATAAGTATGAAAGATACTATTATATAAATTTCTAAAAATCCCCATTACACCGTTTCTTTAAAACTTGCTATTAATCGATCGAACATTTCACTAAGGTTATACTCTGGTTTCCAACCTAAAGATGCTAACTTTTTAGAAGATAAACGTAGCTTAGTAGTGGGTGAATAACCTAAACCTTCTTTGATGTCAAATAGTAATTTGCCAGTAGGGTGATGATTTTCTAAGACCATTTTGGCCATATCCTTTATAGATATGTAACTTTTCTCGTTGGCAACATTATAAGCCTCACCCTTATTACCCTTTATCATAATAAAAAGAATAGCCGTAATTGCATCTATTGTGTAACAGTAGCTACGGCAAAGTTCTCCTGTGGTATTTAATACAATGTCCTTATTATTTATGGCAGCTTTAGCAAATTGGGCAAACACTCGGTTATCATTCTTTGCTACACCTGCGCCAAAAACTTGTGCTAATCGAGCCACCTTGGCATTTACATCATACTCTATGGCGTAGTTGTGGCAAAGAGCTTCTGCGGCTCTTTTAGCTAAAGGGTAACTACTACGTGTAGCCATAGGGTCGATATAACCTTGTTTATCTTCTGTTAATAGTGTAGAATCGTCATATATCGTACCATAGACCTCTAAAGTGGAAGCTAAAACAAAAGAAGACAAACCAGACTTTTTAGCATATTCTAATAAGCTGTTAGTGCCAAAATATACAGTATTCATTGTTTCTATAGGCTCTTCTATAAATGTCTTTGAAGCAGTAGGGGCAGCAAAATGTATTATACTATCAATATGTTCTGGTGCTTTAAAAGGAAGATGTTTATTAAAGTTATGTTTGAAAATGCCAAAATAGTTATTCTCATTTCCAAACATTTTGTGTGCCTTTTCTGTATTGCGTACTATGGCAATAACGCGCAAGTTAAGATTATATAGCTTGTTAAGCTCTAATAAAGCCAGAGTCATGCATGAACCTAATAGCCCTGTAGCTCCTGTTATGGCTATGGTCTTTTTGCGGAGAGCTTCTGATAAGGGAAAAGAGGCTGCAAAATGTAGTATGTCCTGACGTAATGTTTTATTCATGTTAAAACCCAAAAATCTGTTGATCTTCTCGAACAGCAATCATTGCACGAAACACGAAAAAATCGGTAGGTGTTGTTATTTTTATATTTTCCATAGGCCCTATAATAGTGCCTAATATTTTGCCATAATGGCTCATCATGGTGCAAGAATCGATAAAATCGTGCTTGTTTATCTTTAAAGCTTTACGATGTACTTCTAAAATGTCTTTTAAAAGAAAGCTTTGTGGAGCACGTGCTATAAGCGAGTCTTTGCGTGAGGGAATGCGCAAGCTTTTATCTTCTTGCCTTACTATAAATGTTTCTGTAGCTGGTGCACAGGTTATACAGCTACCGCATTCTGCCACTTTCTTTATATTTTCGGTTATAGTTTCTTCATTTATTAATGGGCGGACACCATCATGTATAAGTACTGTGGCATTGCTACCTTGTGAATATTCTTCGGCAGCACATAATCCTTTATAAATAGAATCTTGCCCCGTTTTTCCTCCGGGTACAATCTTAACGACTTTGTTAATTTCAAATTTACGAATAACTTTTTCTAAAAAAGGTATCCATTCCTCAATGCAAGACACTATAATAGCATCTATCATAGGGTGATTATCAAACAGCTCAAGAGTATAAATAATAATAGGTTTGCCATTAAGCTCTAAAAACTGTTTTGGTCTTCCATTGGTGTGCATACGCTGACCAGAGCCACCAGCAAATATTACGGCTATATTCATAACTAAAAAAAGTATGTAAACACGAAAAAATGTTTGTTTAATCAATAAAAACTATATCTATCTTATGTCTATCTCGCTTGTTTTTTGGAGGAAGTTCCATATATTTGCCATAAGCAATGCGGCACAATTCTTCAGGATTAGCAGGACCTTCAAAAGTGTACCCTTCAAACGTTATATCCTTATGTGGAAACATAATATTCTCTGGGTTTTGCTCATAAAACCATGCACCATAAGAGTGCATATAGTTAGTGGGATTGCCAAACATTTTGCCAAAGACACGAAAACATGGGAACACTATATTATGCAATATTGTGTAACATAACTGTGCTAAGTGTGGGTGTTTACCAGATAATTTTAGATTGACATTAACCGATAGTTTCGCAGCTAAATGTTGCAGCCAAGGTATCATATATCCCTCATAGGGGAATATGTCTATATGTAAGCCGCGGTAGTGCTGAGCTTCATGCATTCGTTTGTCTTCGCTGTTGCTATTGTCGTGGCTTCTGTTTTCGCTCTTTAAGTCGCGTAGGCAAGCCCATTCTTTATAAAATCCACTGTCGGTGGTGTTATCTTGCAATACGTATTGTGGGTGTGGGTGTGCTTTAAGATAATTGCATAGACGGTTAAAGTCTCGTTGATGCACTACAAAATCAATGTCATCATCCCAAGGAATAAATCCCTTATGCCTTAAAGCGCCTAAAACATTGCCACCATCTAATCTGCAAGGTATTCCTATGGCTTTAGCTGTTTGCTGTAGATATATAGCCATGTCAAGCAATCGTAGCTGGGCGCGTCGCAAAACAGATCCGTCTGGATTATATTCCTTACGCAACATTTCTTGTGTTTCGCCTGTATTAAAAGTTGTTACCATTACTACTTATTCCTTTGTTATTGCAAAAATAATATTAAATGATGGACGAGCAAAAGAAAAGTATTAATCTTTTATCTTCTTTTAGTAAAAAGTTAATAAACTACGATATAAACCTCTTTAGGAGGTATCATATATTTTTATAGCATGTTATTATGACGGTTTTATTTTGGTAGGTCCTTTGTTTTATAGTACTTTTGTAAAAATCATTATGTAAAGTAAATAAAACTATTTCTCCGCAACTCTATATATGGAAAAAGAAACGTTAAAAGAAAAGACTGCAAAAGGATTGCTCTGGGGAGCATTTAATAATGGCTCTATGCAAGTTCTTAATGCTGTTATTGGCATTTTTCTTGCTCGATTGCTTTCTCCGTCCGACTATGGTTTAATAGGTATGCTTGCTGTTTTTACAGCTATTGCAAGTGCTTTGCAAGAGAGTGGATTTACTTCTGCTTTAGCTAACATGGAAAAGCCATCAGATAACGATTATAATTCAGTATTTTGGTTTAGTACTTTTATAAGCTGTATTTCTTACACGATACTTTTTTTTGCAGCTCCATTGATAGCTAACTTTTTTCATCAGGTAGAGCTTATCTCGCTTTCACGTTTTCTTTTTGTCTCGTTGATATTTTCTGCATTAGGAACAGCGCACACTGCTTATCTTTTTAAAAATATGATAGTAAGGGAAACAACTATCTTGCGCATACTATCCTTAATCTTTTCAGGTATTATAGGTGTAATATTAGCTTTTAAAGGGTATGCTTATTGGAGCTTGGCATGGCAACAATTTTTGTTTATCGCTATTATGAGTATTGGCAGATTTTTTATTACACCATGGCATCCATCTCTAAAAATAGACTTCAGCCCGATAAAGAGAATGTTTTCTTTCAGTTATAAGATATTACTAACAACTATTATAAACTCATTAAGCCAAAATCTACTTACTTTTATCTTTGGGCGTTTTTATTCAGCTAAGGCTGTAGGCAATTTCTCACAGGCTTTCAAATGGGATACTATGGCAAGCACTTTTGTTTCAGGCACAATAGCAATGGTAGCACAGCCTATCTTGGTAGAGGTAAATAATGACAGAGAGAGACAGATAAAGATCTTCCGCAAAATGCTTCGTTTTACAGCTTTTTTAGCTTTCCCTGCAATGTTTGGACTGGCTATGGTGGCAAACGAATTTATAGTTCTTTTGATTTCAGAAAAGTGGGTAGATAGTATCCCTTTGCTTCGTATACTATGTATAAGCGGTGCTTTTGTTCCTTTTTATATAATGTATCAAAACTTGATAGTAAGTAGAGGTAAGTCGGCTATTTATATGTGGTGTACTGTAGCGTTGATAATTGTTCAGCTATCTACGGTGTTAACATGTTTTCATTATGGTATTGTGATTATGGTAAGTATATATACTTTTGTTACAATACTATGGCTTTTTGTATGGCAATATTTTGCTAATAAGGAGATAGGCATACGCCTTTTAGATGTGCTTAAAGATATATTGCCTTATCTTGTTATTACACTTATAGTGATGCTTATTACTTATTTTGCAACTATTTTTATTCATAATAAGATAGTTCTTTTGATTGTCCGTCTTATAATGGCTTCTTTTCTTTACTTTATTATCATGAAGATTTTAGGCTCACAAATATTAGAAGAGTGTATCGGATATTTCTTTAGGAAAAAACAAAAGTAGTAAAAGCTCTTAAAAATAAAAATGATCAAAGATATGAAATGAAGATAAACTAAAAAACATATATAAAGTTGTGTTTCAATTCTTTATAGCTATATAAAAAAAGGTAGTGAAAGAAATATCTGCTTCACTACCTTTTTATTTAGATATAGCCTTATAAAAGAAAAACTTTTTTATAAATATTTTCTTCCATAAGATTTATAGAGAATATATAAGTTAATCTTCTATTAAGTTTTCTCCTGTCATTTCCTTAGGCTGCTCTAAGCCCATTATATGTAGTATAGATGGTGCAACATCAGCTAAGCGTCCGTTTCTTACCTTTGCAGAATTGTTATCTGTAACATAAATAAAAGGTACAGGGTTTAGCGAGTGAGCAGTGTTAGGAGTACCATCTTCGTTGATAGCATTATCAGCATTACCGTGATCGGCTATGATAATAGCTTCATAATCATTAGCTTTAGCTGCTTCTATAACTTCCTTAACGCATTTATCTACCGCATATACTGCTTTAGCTATGGCATTATAAATGCCAGTATGACCTACCATATCACCATTAGCGAAATTTACCACAATGAAGTCGTATTCCTGAGTATTGATAGCTCCTATAAGTTTGTCTTTTACTTTATATGCACTCATCTCAGGTTTTAAATCATATGTAGCTACCTTTGGAGATGGCACTAATATACGATCTTCACCATCGTAAGGCTGTTCACGACCACCATTAAAGAAGAAAGTTACGTGTGCATATTTCTCTGTTTCTGCAGTATGTAGTTGTTTCTTACCTAAAGAGCTTAGATATTCGCCTAAGGTTTTCATAACATTTTCCTTAGGATAAAGGATATGTACGTTATGAAAACTTGCATCGTAAGGAGTCATACAATAATATTGTAAGTCTTTAATGGTTTTCATACCTTCATCTGCCATGTCTGTTTGGCTCAATACTTGGGTCAATTCCTTTGCACGGTCGTTACGATAATTGAAGAAAATAACTACATCGCCTTCTTCTATATTACCGTTAACATTGCTATTAGTAATAGCTTTTATAAACTCATCTGTAACACCCTCTTCATAGCTTTCTTCTACAGCCTTTGCTACATCGTCAGCAGGTTTGCCTTTGCCATGTACTAATAAGTCGTAAGCCTCTTTTATTCGTGCCCAACGCTTATCTCTATCCATAGCGTAAAAACGCCCTATAACAGAAGCTATATGTGCTCCATTATCATCGCAGACCTTTTGTACTTCTCTTAGGAAGCCTGCACCACTTTTAGGATCGGTATCACGTCCATCCATAAAACAATGGACATAAACATCTTTCAGATCATATTCCTTACCTATCTCTATCAACTTAAACAAGTGATTTAATGAAGAGTGTACACCACCAGTAGAGGTAAGCCCCATAAGATGTAGCTTTTTCCCTGTTTTTTGTGCATAGCTATAAGCGTTTATTATCTCTTGATTTTTTAATATTTCGCCACTTTGGCAAGCCTTATTAATCTTTACAAGATCTTGATAAACTATACGACCTGCACCAATATTTAGATGCCCTACTTCTGAGTTACCCATCTGTCCATCAGGCAAACCTACATTTTCGCCACAAGCTTGTAGCTCAGAATGAGCACTAACAGCATTTAAATAATCAAGAAAAGGTGTTGGTGTGTTATATATAACATCGCCTTTACCATGTAAACCGTTACCCCAACCATCTAAAATCATCAATAAAGCTTTCTTTGCCATAATTATTTCTTTCTATGTTTTGTTTTAAATTTCTATATTCTATATATGCAAAGGTACTGAAAACCCATAATATAGCAAAGAAAATAGTTGTGTTTTGAAAGTATAATATTTTTATTTTAAGCCTTATGATATCAAAAATAAGCTCTTTATATAAAAAAGAAGAAAAACGCATTAGGCGAGTTATACCCACCTAATGCGTCTTTGTATAAAATAAAATATTTTATAGATGTTTTTCTATCCAACGGCGTGCATTTACAAAGGCCTCTATCCAAGGTGTAACTTCATCGTTTCTACGGTTAAGAGGATACCAAGCTTGCTGCCAAGGGAAGATAGCGCGTTCCAAGTGGGGCATCATAGCAAGGTGTCTTCCGTCAGTAGAGCATATACCTGCTACGTTATAATCGGAGCCATTAGGATTAGCAGGGTATTCTGCGTAGTTATATTTAGCTATGATATTATACTTATCTTCTGGCTCTGGCATATAAAATCTACCTTCTCCGTGAGATACCCAAATACCAAGTTTGTTACCACTTAGTGATCCAAGCATGACACTATTATTATTAGGAATAACCAAACTAACAAAACCACTTTCAAACTTCTTACTCGTATTGTGGCATAAGTGTGTACGATGTTGATGCTCTGGATTAATGAGATTGAGTTCTACCATTAACTGACAACCATTACATATACCGAGAGAAAGGGTGTCTTTTCGTGCATAAAAAGCATCTAAGGCTTTCTTGGCTTTCTCGTTAAAAAGAAATGCTCCAGCCCATCCTTTTGCCGATCCAAGCACATCAGAATTAGAGAAGCCTCCACAGAAAACAATTAAGTGGACCTCTTCTAAAGTTTCGCGCCCACTGATAAGGTCGGTCATCATCACATCTTTTACCTCAAAACCTGCTAAGTATAAGCTATAAGCCATTTCGCGCTCGCCGTTAGTACCTTTTTCGCGAATTATAGCTGCTGTAGGTAGCTTAGAGTGAGGGGTGGATAATTTTTCTTTCCAGCGATCAGCGTTCAGTCCATATTGTGCTAATGTTCCTTTAAAATCGCTGTTGAACGTCATTTCTAAAGGTTGCTTCTTATAGTTTTGAAAACGCTTTTTAGCCATTCCGTTGAGGCTTTGATTACGATCTAAGAGATAAGATGTTTTGTACCATATATCACGCATCTCATCAATGTTTAGCTTTAGATTAAATTCTCCATCTGTAAGGTTAAGCTCTCTTCCTTCTTCTACAGGGCAGCCTATGCGAGCAAAACCTATATTGTTTTCCTCTAAATAAGTTTTTACATCTTCATAATAAAGGTCGTCTACTTGTATAATAACACCTGGATTTTCTGCGAAAAGCTTCTTAATAATATCATTTCCCTGAATATCATGAAGATTTATTTTTAATCCTCCATGAGTATTGGCAAACACCATTTCCAACAGAGTAGTTATTAACCCACCTGCAGAAATATCATGCCCTGCAAGTATCCAGTTGTTGTTTATCATTTCCTGTATAGCTTCAAAACAATCGCAGAAGTATTGTGCGTCTTTTACTGTAGGCACATCACTACCTACTTTACCCAAACTTTGTGCAAAGGCAGAACCTCCTAAACGAAGCTCGTCATAACTAAAGTCTATATGTAGTAAGCGTGTTTTCTTTTTGTTAACGAGCACTGGAGAAACAACTTTCTTAACATCTGACACTTCACCACCACTGGTAACAATAACTGTTCCGGGAGCTATTATCTTATCACCGTTAGGATATTGTTGAGTCATAGAAAGTGAGTCTTTGCCTGTAGGAACATTGACACCAATAGCACAGCAGAAGTCAGATAAAGCCTTTACAGCGTTATATAGACGTGCGTCTTCACCTTTTTGTGAGCGGCAAGGCCACATCCAGTTGGCTGAAAGGCTTAAAGAGTCCATTCCATCTGTAAGTGGAGCCCACACGATGTTAGTAAGAGCTTCAGCTACTGATAGTATAGAGCCTGCTTCAGGATTAGCTAAGCCAGCTTGCGGAGCATGGCCAAGGGCGGTAGCGATACCACTCTTACCACGGTAGTCTAACGATACTACACCACAATCGGATAAAGGTAATTGTATCTCACCCTGACATTGCTGACGTGCTACTTTACCGGTTACCGAGCGATCGACCTTGTTTGTAAGCCAATCTTTACATGCTACAGCTTCCAGTTGTAGCATATCATGTATATATTCTTTAATCTTAATAACATCGTAGGTGGTATCTTCATAAGTACGTATCACTGTTTCGTCTCTCATAATGGTTTTAGGTGAGTGTCCAAACATCTGTGCCACATCAAGGTCGAAAGGTTTAGTACCATCGGTTTGCTCAAAGCTGAAATGAGCATTTCCCGTAGTTTCACCCACTACATACATCGGAGCTCGTTCACGCTCAGCAATCTTCTTTACGTGAGCAAGATGTCTTTCATCTATGAGCAGCCCCATTCTCTCCTGACTTTCATTTGCAATAATCTCTTTAGCACTCAACGACTTATCGCCAATAGGCAATTCTCCCATATCTATTTTGCCACCACAGTCTTCTACAAGCTCGCTCAAACAATTAAGATGCCCTGCAGAGCCATGGTCATGGATACTAACAACAGGATTATGATCTTCTTCCACTAATGCCCTCACTAAGTTATAAGCTCGCTTTTGCATTTCAGGATTTGCTCTCTGAATGGCATTTAGCTCAATACCATTAGAGTAACGGCCAGTATTAACAGAAGAAACTGATCCCCCTCCTAAACCTATACGATAGTTATCTCCACCTACAACTACTATCTTATTGCCAGCTTGTGGGGTGCCCTTTAAACAATCGCGTTTAGTGCCATATCCCACACCTCCTGCAAGCATAATGACTTTATCATAAGCATATTTTTCATTATTTTCTTGATGTTCAAAGGTAAGAAGAGAACCTGTAATGAGGGGCTGTCCAAACTTGTTTCCAAAGTCACTTGCTCCGTTAGATGCTTTTATTAATATTTGCTCAGGATTTTGATAAAGCCATTGACGTACGGGAAGCAAGCGTTCCCATGTACGTAACGTGTCCGATTTTTCTCCTTTTTCTTTTAGACGTGGATAAGATGTCATATATACAGCCGTACCTGCAATGGGCCAAGATCCTACGCCACCACCCATACGGTCACGAATCTCCCCACCTGTACCAGTTGCTGCACCATTAAAAGGCTCTACAGTAGTAGGGAAGTTATGAGTTTCTGCTTTAAGGGAGATAACACTTTCTATGGGTTTGATATGAAAGTAATCGGAGGTAGACTGGTCTGCGGGAGCAAATTGCTCTATGATAGGCCCCTTAGAAAAGGCGACATTATCTTTATAAGCAGAAAGAATATTTCCAGGATTCTCTTTTGTCGTTTTCTTAATAAGATTAAACAAGCTGCTTTCTTTTACCTTGCCGTCTATGATGAACTCTCCTCCGAAAATCTTATGCCTACAATGCTCACTATTTATTTGAGCAAAACCAAACACTTCTGAATCGGTTAATGGTCTGCCATTTTCTGTTTCTATTTTTTTAAGATAAGCTATCTCTTCCTTTGAAAGAGCTAAGCCCTCTTCTTCATTAAATTGTTCAAGGTCATCTACGATACGAATAGGTGATGGGGTAATCGAAGTAGAAAAAAGGTCTTGATCAAGGCCACTATACATACGTTGTAGCATGGTGTCGTACTCGGCTTCAGGGCTACTCACGGGGTAATATTCTTCTATACGAAAAATGCCGCTAAGACCCATGTTTTGTGTAATCTCAACGGCATTTGTACTCCATGGAGTAACCATTTCTCTGCGAGGACCTACGAAAGTACCTTTTAGGTGTTTTTCGTTTAAGAAACGAGCTTCGCCATATAACCAACAAAGTGCTTTAATCTCTGCATCAGATAGAGGGTGATTGGCTTCGGTTGCAATCACATTCTTCTGCTGGGTTCTAAAGAAATGGATCATTGTTTAATATCTAAATTAGGTGTTATTAATACGTTGCAAAGATACTATTTTCAAATGGAAATAATACTATATATTACATTTAATATCTTATGTGTATATCAAAATGTAATAAAACAAAATCGCTATTGGTTAAAAATAATTAAACCATCTATGCTTTTCTTGTTTTCTAATACCATAATAATAACTTTGTAAAAAAGAAGAATTTTATTAAATATCAATACTATTATGAAGAAAGTCTATTTTATTATCAGTGTTTTAGCTGCTACTTTAGCTTTTTCAAGTTGTGCAAGTAAAAAAGATTTAGATAATTGCCGTACAGAAAACAATAAGCTGACAAGCGATTATCAGAGTGCAAAGGAAACCATAGCTGCAAACAATGCACGTATAAAGAGTTTGGAAGATCAGTTAGCGCAAGCAAAAGAGAGTGCTGCAGCGTTACAAGGTAGCTTAGATAAGAGCTTGACAAGTGCTAATTATAACAATATTAATATAGCTAAGCTGGTAGATCAGATTAATGAGAGCAACCAGTATATACGCCATCTTGTCGAGGTAAAAACTAAGAGCGATTCGCTCAATATGGCTCTTCAGAATAATCTTACGCGCTCATTGAGCAGAGAAGAGCTAAAAGAAGTAGATATACAAGTTTTAAAGGGTGTAGTATATATATCTTTGGCTGATAATATGTTATATAAGAGTGGCTCGTATGAAATTAATTCTCGTGCAGAGCAAACTTTAAGTAAGATAGCTAAGATTATTATGGATTATAATAATTATGATGTTCTTATAGAGGGAAATACAGATAATGTGCCTATTAATACTGCTAATAAGATAATGGCTAATATCCGTAACAATTGGGATCTTTCTGCGCTTCGTGCTACTTCTGTAGCTAATTATTTACAGACCCGTTTTGGGGTAGATCCAAGCAGAATAACTGCTGGAGGTCGTGGTGAATATAACCCTATTGTGGGGAATGATACAGAGCTGGGACGTCAGCGCAATCGTCGTACACAAATAATAATTACTCCAAAGCTCGACCAGTTTATGGACTTAATAGGTAAAGCACCAAAAGATACTGATAAAAAGTAACAGAAATATAAATATAAAAGCGCAAGTCTGTTTTTAACACACTTGCGCTTTTTTTTTTAATAAGATTATTTTTTGATGGTAGATAATAAAAATTAGATTAAAAAATATTAACTTTGCAAACATTTATAAAGCATCACTGTTTTATATAACATTAATAATAATATAAAGATAAAACTAATGAAACCTTTTTTAAAGGAAAAACTAAAGGACTTTAAAAGTCTATTCGTTAAATTTGCAGTAAATAATTTTGCTTTTATAACTATAATTCTGCTTTTTAATCTTACTATTTTTTATGTAGCTTCATCTTTTGGAAGAGGTGTACATTTGTTTCTTTATGCCACTTGTTTAGTGACTTTAATTGCGCTATTTACAGAATGTACAATAAATAAAATAATACGAAGGATTGTACGTAAAATAATTATAATCTTCGCAGGTATAGTGTTTATAGGCGATTTGTTCTTTATCTATCATTATCAAGGGTTGCCCGATAGAGCTATTATAGAGGTGTTACTTGCTACTAATGTTTCAGAAACGTGGGAATATGTAGAGACTAATTTGCAACATTGGTACCTATATGTAGCCCTAATAGTAATTACTTTTGTAATATATGCAGCTATTAAAATACTTAAAAAGATAAGTTGTAAGCCAAAGGTAGGGGCTATATTTGCATTTTATCTTTTCTTTGCTATTGTTTTCACTACTGTGAATGTTGTAAAAGATTTCTTTAGGCAAAGTGATACAACTATTGGATATTTAGAAAGAAGATGTTGCCCATTAGTAAGAACTATAACTAATGTATGTGAGGGTATTACTAATATGAGAAATTTTGAGAGAATGCTTAAAGCTGGTAATACTAAGCCTAAGATATTGAGTAATAAAAGTTCTATCCCATATTTTGTTTATATCTTAGGCGAATCAACATCACGCCATTATATGGGAATATATGGCTATCATCTTAACAATACACCATACATGAGCAAGCGATATATGAAAGGAGAGCTGTTAAGATTTAATGATGTTATCAGCCCTCATGGAATGACTATATTAGTGTTACAAGATCTTTTTACTTTTTATCGTCAACATGCAAAGGGACAATGGTATAATTATACCGATCTGTTCAGTATTTTAAGGGCAGCAGGGTATAATACAACATGGCTTTCTAATCAAGAGTACTCTGGGAGCTATGGTAATCATGGGAGAATATATGCTGAGCATTGTAATAATAAGGCTTTTACACGGCTAAGATCAGAAGATGGTTTTAATATGAAAGAACCTTATGATGAATCGTTACTGCCACTATTAGATAAGACTTTAAAGCATAATAAAAGCAAGAAAAACTTTATAGTTTTACATTTATATGGTACACATACTCGGTATAGCGAACGTTATCCAAAGACTTTTAAAGAGTATTCTACAAAGCAAGTGAAAGGCTCTAATAAAGAAATGAAGGAGTTAAGGGCTTGTTATAGCACAGCAGTGCGTTATAATGATAGTATTATGAATGCCATTATAAAACGTTTTGAAAACAAAGATGCAATAGTTATTTATACTTCAGATCATGGTGAGGATCTTATGGATATAAATGATAAGGTGGCAGGACATTCAGAAGTAGGTATAAATACTCGAATGGTGGAAATACCTATGCTGGTTTATCTTTCTAAAACTTTTCGTTCAAAGCGTCCAGAACTGGCAAAAAGGATACAGCTATCTATAAATAGACCTTTTATGACAGATGATATGATTCATTCTATTTTAGATATAATGGGAATAAAAACAAGTGAATATAACCCTAAATTAAGTGTATTTAATAAACAGTTTGATGCTAAAAGAAAGAGATATTGTGGTAAAAAACTTTATCGAAAAGAGTCATAGCTAAAAACTATTATACGCTTTAGCTTTTTTAAGGAGGGGGCTTGCTCTTGTGTTTTGATGGGTTAGGCTATATGTGTCTTGTTAAATATCTGTGTACGATGACATTTTATATAAAAAGGTAGCTTTAAACAATGCTAACTTGAGTTTTCTTTTCTTGAGCAAAAGTATTTGCATAGTATAATAAAGATAACCATTAGGGCTTATGCTTTTAAAGAAGCATAAGCCCTAATGGTTGGTGTTATTAGCAATCTATTACTAATCAGTAAATTGCTTCATACCTATAGCATCTGATATGTTTGTTTTTTTTATACTGTAATAATATGAGATTCTTTCTATTTGCGACGTATGAGTCGTTGCTCGTCCTTGTCTTTCTGCAACTGGCGTGGGGCGCGGTTGCCGCTGCCCTCTTGTACAATATGCGGAGCCTGTACGGTGGCGTTCAAATCCACGGCAATGGTAGTGAAAGCCTCCGCATCCAGCGTGATGGTGTTCTGCTTTTGCTTACTGCTTATGAATGTGTCGTCCACGCACGAAGTGGCAGATAGTACCAATATGGCTACCACAGCAAAAGCAGCGTATGCTTTGAATAGATGTTTCATACTTGCAAATTTTATGTAGGATAATAAATAATGATTAGTCATTGCCGTCACCAGTATCATCACCAACGTTTCCTTCTGTACCAAGACTCGCTCCTCCCGGCTCTTTGCCGCTTGCAGCCAGCAGCGGACACTCTGCCTGCATGGGTATCATCGTGATTTGTGGACGAACGTACTGTTTTTTCTTTCTCGTTGTTTCTTGAGTGTCAATTACTTCTTTCATAATTCTTTTTTAATTTATATTATTAATATTATTGTTTAAAATATCGTTTGATGTAGCTTTGAGTTTCGTTAGTGCTGTAGGCATAGCCTTGTCTTTCTCCATATTATTTATGTTTATAGGGAGAGTATAAGTGATAAAATGTACATAACTTATAGATATGACTACTCTTTGCCTACCTTGTACATTGCAGAGAGGTACAAGATAGGTGTACTGCGAATAAGAAGTCTGTAAAAAAGAGTTAAATAATGGGAGAGGTAGTAACATATATTAACAAAACAGCAAAACATAAAGCTTTGCCATTTTTTATATTTAGAGCTAATGAAGCTTTTGGTAGGCAATAGATGCTGTATGTTGCGTGTTTGTACATATACTTTAAAATGTTGTTACTTTTATTTATTTTCCGCTCCTTAAGGTATAGAGAACTATTTTATCTTAAAAAGCAAACAAAGTTAAGTATTTTTTTTAAAATTTAAGCAGCTATCGAGGAAATATATTTTCTTATAAGATTATTTAACAAGTAAGAAGTTTTTATATGCTTGTTAATACTATGATATGTAATAGCCGTGTTGTTTGTGGATAAGGTGTAGTTTTTCTTGTTGTTTTGTTATTTGATAGAAGAAAAGTCTTTATTTTTTTGCTTATTAAGAAAATTAGCAGTAATTTTGCAGTCGCTAATGGCATATAGTGAGCCTAAAGCACTGTTTAACAAATAAATAATTAAAATAAAAAACATGATTATTGTACCAGTAAAAGATGGTGAAAACATCGAAAGAGCGCTAAAAAAATTTAAGAGAAAGTTTGAAAAAACAGGTGTTGTAAAAGAATTACGTTCTCGCCAGCAGTTTGACAAGCCTTCTGTTAAGAAGCGTTTGAAGATGGAGCGTGCTATTTATGTGCAGCGCCTTCGTGAAATGGAGGAGTAAATTTTTATTAAAACTCTTGGTAGTTTCATATAATCTCTGTAATTTAGTCGCCGAAAACTGGTGATGATATTATGCGAATGGTGGAACAATTCTTAAGCTATCTATCTTTAGAGAAAGGTTATTCTTTAAAGACTATAGAGAGTTATCGTGAAGATTTAAATGGCTTTGAGCTGTTTTATAAGAGTTGTGACGAGCAGCTTACTTTGAAAAGTATAGATTCTGATGTTATTCGCAATTGGGTTGAATATATGATGGATAATAAGGCTGCGGTATCTTCTGTGAATAGGAGGTTAAGCGCGTTAAGAAGTCTGTATCGTTATTTGCTCAAACATAGATTTGTGGAAAAAGATCCAGTGCATGGGGTTCGTGGCCCTAAGAAGCAAAAACCATTACCTGTGTTTGTGAAAGAATCGGAAATGGATTGTCTTTTGCAGAAGGAGATGTGGGGTGGCGTATATAATGACGTATTAGCACGTGCTATAGTAATGATGTTATATGAAACAGGTATGCGCCTAAGTGAGATAACAGGGCTTGATATGAGTAGTGTAGACTTTTATACGTGTACGGTAAAAGTAACGGGTAAGCGTAATAAGCAGCGTATAATTCCAATAGGACAAGAGTTGGAAGAAGAGTTGAAATCTTATTTAAAAAAGCGTGTTTCTGTTGAAGGAGAAAAAGCGTTCTTTGTTACTGAGAAAGGTATAAGAGTAAATGCTAATCAGGTTAGATACCTTGTAAAGAAAAATCTTTCAAAGGTGTCTACATTGAAAAAACGAACTCCTCATGTGTTACGGCATAGTTTTGCAACAGCAATGTTAAATCATAAAGCCGGATTAGAAAGTGTTCGTAAGCTATTAGGGCATGAGTCTCTTGCTACAACAGAAGTATATACTCATACCACATTTGAACAGTTAAAGCAAATTTATAAAAGTGCCCATCCAAGGTCTTAATTATAAAAAAAAGGAGGTGATTATGGAGATTTTTATTAGGTCAATTCATTTTGATGCTACCGAGAAGTTACAAGCCTTTATTAATAAAAAGGTAGAGAAGTTAGAGAAGTCTTATGACGAAATTCAGAAAGTAGAGGTGCAATTAAAAGTTGAGAAGCCTGCTTCAGCATTAAACAAGACAACAAGTATTAATATTGTAGTCCCGGGTACAACGCTTTTTGTTGAAAAGACAAGTGATACTTTTGAGGAAAGTGTTGATATGTGTTTAGATGCAGTTAAAGTTCAGCTTGCAAAATATAAAGAAAAACAACGTAGTCGTTAATTTTTTATCCTAAAAGTTTTGAGGATTAAAAAATAAACATTAACTTTGCAGCCGTTTTACAATGGTATAGCAGCAAAAGTTTATAACGGTTGCATGTTCGCCTCTTTAGCTCAGTTGGCCAGAGCACGTGATTTGTAATCTCGGGGTCGTTGGTTCGAATCCGACAAGAGGCTCTCCTATAAAGCGTATAGGAATAAAAAGAGTAAGGGTAGTTTCCAGAGTGGCCAAATGGGGCAGACTGTAAATCTGCTGCTTCTAGCTTCGGTGGTTCGAATCCATCACTACCCACTCTTAATTGCGGAAATAGCTCAGTTGATAGAGCACTAGCCTTCCAAGCTGGGGGTCGCGGGTTTGAGCCCCGTTTTCCGCTCACATCGCTGTAATAGCTCAGTGGTAGAGCACTTCCTTGGTAAGGAAGAGGTCCTGAGTTCAACTCTCAGTTACAGCTCTACATTATATTTATAGTAATGTAAGTCTTTAAAATTGATTATTAATTTAATATTAAATAAAAAATAAGCTATGGCTAAAGAAGAATTCGTACGTACCAAACCGCACGTAAATATTGGTACTATTGGTCACGTAGACCACGGTAAGACAACTCTTACTGCTGCTATTTCTAAGACTCTTCATGAAAAGGGTTTCGGTACTGGTGATATAAAGTCTTTCGATCAGATCGATAATGCACCTGAGGAGAAAGAGCGTGGTATTACTATTAATTCTGCTCATATAGAGTACGAAACAGCTAATCGTCACTATGCTCACGTAGATTGTCCAGGACACGCTGACTACGTAAAGAACATGGTAACAGGTGCTGCACAGATGGATGGTTCTATTCTTGTTGTAGCTGCTACAGATGGTCCTATGCCTCAGACACGTGAGCACGTATTGTTGGCTCGTCAGGTAAATGTACCTCGTTTGGTTGTTTTCTTGAATAAGTGCGACATGGTTGATGATGAAGAAATGCTTGACCTTGTTGAGATGGAAGTTCGTGAGATTCTTGAGCAGTATGGATATGAGGAGGATACTCCTATTATTCGTGGTTCAGCACTTGGAGCATTAAATGGTGTAGAGAAGTGGGTAAACTCTGTTATGGAATTGATGGATACTGTAGATACATGGATTCAGCAGCCAGAGCGTGAAGTTGATAAACCATTCTTGATGCCTGTAGAAGATGTATTCTCAATTACTGGTCGTGGTACAGTGGCTACTGGTCGTATCGAAACAGGAAAGTGTAAGGTTGGTGATGAAGTACAGTTGTTAGGTCTTGGTGAAGATAAAAAGTCTGTTATCACTGGAGTAGAAATGTTCCGTAAGAATTTGAGCGAAGGTGAAGCTGGTGATAATGTTGGTTTGTTACTTCGTGGTATTGATAAATCAGAAGTTAAGCGTGGTATGGTAGTTGTACACCCAGGTGCTATTACTCCTCATGATCATTTTAAGGCTTCTATTTATGTTTTGAAAAAAGAAGAAGGTGGTCGTCATACTCCTTTCGGTAACAAATATCGTCCACAGTTTTATCTTCGTACAATGGACTGTACAGGTGAAATAAAATTACCAGAAGGTGTAGAGATGGTAATGCCTGGTGATAATGTTGAAATAGAAGTTTCTTTAATTTATAAGGTTGCTTTGAACGAAGGTTTGCGTTTTGCTATTCGTGAGGGTGGTCGTACTGTAGGATCTGGTCAGATTACAGCAATTTTAGACGACTTGAAGTAATTTTATTATATAAAGGTATAAGATAATAGTTCCCAATTCTTTGGGGTTGGGAATTATCTTACGGGTTTAGCTCAGTTGGTAGAGCGACGGTCTCCAAAACCGTAGGTCGTGGGTTCGAACCCTGCAACCCGTGCTAAAAGATAAATTTTATGTTTAATAAGTTAGTTAAATATTGCAAGGTTTGTTACGAAGAACTTGCGCATAAGACTACTTGGCCATCACGTGCCGAACTTACACATAGTGCAATGGTTGTATTATCTGCTTCCCTTGTCATTGCAGTGATTGTGTTTTTCATGGACTTTGTTTTCCAACATGTGATGAATTTTGTATATCCAAGTTAAAATATATTGGGGAAATGGCTGATATAGAGAATAAATGGTATGTACTTCGTGCTATAAGCGGTAAAGAATCAAAAGTAAAAGAGTATATTGATGCTCAATTGCGTATGAATTCAAAGTTGGCTGAACGTGTTTTTGAGGTTTTATTGCCAATGGAGAAGCATACCTCTTTACGTAATGGCAAGCGTGTGGTTAAGGAGAAATTAAGTCTCCCTGGTTATGTTCTTGTCCAAGCCAATATGACTCCTGATGTAGCTTCTACACTTAGATTTATTCCTAATGTCTTAGGATTTTTAGGTGGGACTTCTGAGCCTACACCTGTTCGTCAGGCAGATGTGAATAGGTTATTGGGTAATGTAGAAGATGTTGAGGCTGGAAATATGCAAGATGTGCCATATAATGTGGGTGAGTCGGTGAAAGTTATAGAAGGACCTTTTTCTGGTTTTCATGGTGTTATAGAAGATGTTAATACTGATAAACATAAGCTGAAGGTAATGGTTATGATTTTTGGCAGACAAAATCCACTTGAATTAAGTTTTATGCAAGTTGCAAGAGAAGAATAAGTATTGTTACGGATAATTGTTCTATCTTTTATAGTTTAATTTTTAATATTAACAAAGGAAATGGCTAAAGAAGTTGCTGGTTTAATCAAACTACAGATTAAAGGCGGTGCTGCGAATCCTTCACCCCCAGTTGGTCCTGCTCTTGGTTCCAAGGGTATAAATATCATGGGATTTTGTAAGGAATTTAATGCCCGTACCCAGGACAAGGCTGGTAAAGTACTTCCAGTAGTAATTACTTATTACAACGATAAGTCTTTCAGCTTTATCATTAAAACTCCTCCTGCTGCAGTCCAGTTAATGGAAGCTGCAAAAGTTAAAGGAGGTTCTGGTGAGCCTAATAGAAAGAAGGTAGCTACAGTTACTTGGGATCAGATTAAGGCAATAGCTGAAGATAAGATGCCAGATTTAAATTGCTTCACTGTAGAAAGTGCAATGCGTTTGATAGCTGGTACTGCTCGTAGTATGGGTATTACAGTAAAAGGGGATTTCCCTGGTGAATAATTTTAAACTTCAAAAGTAAAAATGAGTAAACTGACAAAAAATCAGAAATCAGTAGCTGAGAAGGTTGAAACAGGGAAAGCGTATACATTAGCAGAGGCATCACAATTAGTAAAAGATATTACTACTACAAAGTTTGATGCTTCGGTTGATATAGACGTGCGTCTCGGTGTAGACCCTCGTAAAGCTAATCAAATGGTACGTGGCGTAGTGTCGCTCCCATATGGTACAGGTAAGGTTACCCGTGTTCTCTGCCTTTGTACTCCTGATCAGGAAGCTGCTGCAAAAGAAGCTGGTGCAGATCATGTGGGTCTTGATGAATATGTTGAGAAGATTAAAGGTGGCTGGACAGATATAGATGTTATTATTACAATGCCATCTTGTATGGGTAAATTAGGTCCTTTAGGTCGTGTTCTTGGTCCTCGTGGGCTTATGCCTAACCCTAAAAGTGGTACTGTGACTATGGACGTTGCTAAAGCAGTTAAGGAAGTAAAGCAAGGCAAAATAGATTTTAAGGTTGATAAAGCTGGTATTATTCATACTTCAATCGGTAAGGTTGGTATGTCTGCTGAACAAATTTTTGGTAATGCTAAGGAATTTATTTCTACAGTTATCAAGTTGAAACCTGCTGCTGCTAAAGGTACATATATCAAGAGTATCTTTATTTCGAGTACAATGAGTAAGGGTATAAAGATTGATCCTAAATCAGCTGAATAACTCTAAAAGTTTGGTAAAATGAAAAAAGAAGTAAAAGATACTATTATAGCTGAGCTCGGTGAGACAATAAAAAGCTATCCTCATTTCTATATAGTTGATGTGACTGGTTTGAATGCAGAAGCTACAAGTTCTCTCCGTCGTAAATGCTTTAAGAGCGAAATAAAGATGGTTGTTGTTAAAAACACCCTTCTTCATAAAGCTTTAGAAGCTTCAGATGTAGATTTTGAACCATTATATAGTTCGTTGGTTGGTAACACTGCTGTTATGTTTTCGACTACAGCAAATGTTCCTGCTAAGCTATTGAAAGAATATTCTAAGGAAGGTATACCTGCTTTAAAAGCGGCATATGCTGAAGAATCTATTTTCGTAGGTGCTGATAAATTAGCCGAACTTGCGGCTCTTAAGAGTAAGAATGAACTTATTGCAGATGTTGTGGCATTGCTACAATCTCCAGCAAAGAATGTGATGTCTTCTCTTCAATCTGGTGCGAACACTATTCATGGTGTGCTTAAGACTTTAGGCGAGCGCGCAGAATAAAATCTAATAAAGTCAAAGATATATTTATTTTTAGAACAAAATTAAAAAGTTAAAATAAGATGGCAGATATTAAAGCTATTGCAGAAGAATTAGTAAATCTTACTGTTAAGGAAGTGAATGAGTTGGCAACAGTCCTAAAGGACGAGTATGGTATCGAACCTGCAGCTGCAGCTGTTGCTGTTGCTGGTCCTGCTGCTGGTGGTGCAGCTGCTGCTGAAGAGAAAACGTCTTTTGATGTAGTTCTTACTGAAGCTGGTCCAAATAAATTAAAGGTAGTTAAGGCTGTTAAGGAAGCTTGTGGTCTTGGATTGAAAGAAGCTAAAGATTTAGTTGATGGAGCACCTTCTACATTGAAGGAAGGCTTGTCTAAAGATGAAGCTGAAAACTTGAAGAAGGCTATTGAAGCTGAAGGTGCTAAAGTTGAATTAAAATAAGTTTTAGTTAACTATTTAAATTATAAGGTTAGAATTTACCAAGTAGGTGAGTTCTAACCTTTTTATGTCTTTTAGACTTTTATTGAATGTCTTTCCTTTTTATATTAAGGTTGTTTTCATTCGATTATTATTATTTTATTTATGGCATTAGAAAATAAACCCAGAGTAAATTTTGCAAGCGTTAAGAATCCTTATCCATATCCAGATTTTCTTGATGTACAGCTAAAATCTTTTAGTGATTTTTTACAGCTTGATACACCTCCTGAAGAACGTAAGAATGATGGTCTATATAAGGTTTTCACAGAAAATTTTCCTATAACTGATACGCGTAATAATTTTGTTCTAGAGTTCTTGGATTATTTTGTAGATCCTCCTCGTTATTCTATAGAAGAGTGTTTAGAGCGTGGATTGACATATAGTGTTCCTTTGAAGGCTAAGATGAAATTATACTGTACAGATCCTGATCATGAGGATTTTGCTACTGTAACAGATGATGTTTTTTTAGGTACTATACCATATATGACAGGTAATGGTACTTTTGTTATTAATGGAGCTGAACGTGTTGTAGTATCTCAGCTACATCGTTCTCCTGGTGTTTTCTTTGGACAAGGGGTTCATGCTAATGGTTCTGTTTTATATAGTGCTCGTATAATTCCTTTTAAAGGCTCTTGGATAGAGTTTGCAACAGACATTAATAATGTTATGTATGCTTACATAGACCGAAAGAAAAAATTGCCAGTGACAACAATGTTGCGTGCAATTGGTTTTGAGAGTGATAAGGATATTCTTCAAATTTTCGATTTATGTGAAGAAATAAAGGTTAATAAGAAGAATATGAAGGCTGCTATCGGTAGAAGAATAGCAGGAAATGTAATGAAGACGTGGACAGAAGATTTTGTTGATGAAGATACAGGAGAAGTTGTTTCTATCGAACGAAATGAAGTTGTTGTGGAGCGTGAAACATTGATAACAGAAGATAATATTGATATAATATTAGGAAGTTCTGTTCCAACGATTTTATTACATAAGGATGAAGATGCAGCAAATAAGTATTCTATAATATTCAATACATTAGCAAAAGATCCTAGTCATTCAGAAATAGAGGCTGTAAATTATATTTATCGTCAGCTTCGTAATGCCGATGCTGCTGATGATGCTAGTGCACGTGAGGTTTTTCAAAATTTGTTTTTTTCTGATAAAAGATATGATTTAGGTGAGGTAGGTCGTTATCGTATTAATAAAAAGTTGGGAATTGAAACAGACTCAGAGGTAAGGGTACTTACCAAGGAAGACATTATAGAAATTGTTAAGTATCTTATTAATTTAATCAATTCTAATGCTACAGTTGACGATATCGATCACTTATCTAATCGTCGTGTTCGTACTGTTGGTGAGCAGTTGGCTAATCAGTTTTCTATAGGTTTAGCACGTATGAGCCGTACTATTAGAGAACGTATGAATGTTCGTGATAGTGAGGTGTTTCGTCCAACAGATCTGATTAATGCTAAGACTATTTCTAGTGTTATAAATTCTTTTTTTGGGACTAATCCTTTAAGTCAGTTTATGGACCAAACCAATCCTTTGGCAGAGGTTACTCATAAAAGACGTTTATCTGCTCTTGGTCCTGGAGGATTGTCTCGTGAGCGTGCAGGTTTTGAAGTTCGTGATGTCCACTATACTCATTATGGTCGTTTGTGTCCTATAGAATCACCTGAAGGACCTAATATTGGTTTGATATCATCATTATGTATGTATGCTAAGATAAACGATCTTGGCTTTATAGTAACTCCTTATCGTAAGGTTAGTGCAGCAAAGGTAGATATGAATAATGATGATGTTGTTTACTTAACAGCAGAGGAAGAAGAAGAGAAAATAATAGGACAGGGTAATGCTCCTTTGAACGATGATGGTACATTTATTCGTGAGACTGTTAAATGTCGTAAGGATGCAGATTATCCAGTGGTATTACCTTCTAATGTTAGCTTAATGGATGTTTCTCCACAACAGATAGCTTCTGTTTCTGCAGGTTTGATACCTTTCTTAGAGCATGACGATGGACACCGTGCGCTTATGGGTTGTAATATGATGCGTCAAGCTGTTCCATTGCTTCATAATGACGCTCCTATAGTAGGAACAGGTTTAGAGAAGCAGGTATGTGAGGATTCACGTACAATGATTATGGCAGAAGGAGATGGTGTTGTAGAATATGTTGATGCTACAACTATACGCATTCTTTATGATAGAACAGAAGAAGAGGAATTTGTAAGTTTTGAGCCAGCTTTAAAAGAGTATCGTATTCCAAAGTTCCGTCGTACTAATCAGAATATGGTTATTGATCTTCGTCCTATTTGTGAGAAGGGTCAGCGTGTAAAGAAGAATGACATTTTAACAGAAGGTTATGCTACTGAAAATGGAGAGTTAGCTCTTGGTCGTAATCTTCTTGTAGCTTATATGCCTTGGAAGGGATATAATTATGAGGACGCTGTCGTTATTTCTGAACGAATGGTACGTGAAGATATCCTGACTTCTGTCCATGTAGATGAATATTCTTTAGAAGTTCGTGAGACTAAGCGTGGTGTAGAAGAGTTTACATCTGATATTCCTAATGTGAGTGAGGAAACCACCAAAGATCTTGATGATAATGGTATTATTCGTGTAGGTGCTCGTGTAGAGCCTGGTGATATTATGATTGGTAAAATTTCTCCAAAGGGTGAGAGTGATCCTTCTCCTGAAGAGAAATTACTCCGTGCTATATTTGGTGATAAAGCAGGTGATGTTAAAGATTCTTCTTTGAAAGCCAATCCTTCTTTGAGTGGTGTTGTTATTGATAAAAAGTTATTCAGTCGCGCTCTTAAAACTCGAGAAAGTAAACGTCAAGATAAGATATTTTTACAGCGTTTAGATAAGGAGCAAGAAACAAAGATTAATGACTTGAAGGATATTCTTGTGGATAAGTTATTAGAACTTACCGAAGGTAAGGATTCTTCAGGTGTTAAGGACTATTCAGATGCTGAGATAATTACAAAAGGCAGTAAGTTTACTATAGCAGCGTTGAAGAATCTTGACTATGAGAGTATACAGTCTAGTGGTTGGACCGAAGACGAGCATACAAACTTATTAATCCAAAAGCTGATAATGAACTTTATTCGTAAGTATAAGCAGATGGATGCAGAGCTCAAGCGACGTAAATTTGCTATAACAATAGGCGATGAGCTTCCTTCTGGTGTTCTTCAGATGGCTAAAGTTTATATTGCTAAGAAACGTAAGATTCAGGTTGGTGATAAGCTCGCTGGACGTCATGGTAATAAAGGTATTGTATCTAAGGTAGTGCGAACAGAAGATATGCCTTTCCTTGAGGATGGACGTCCTGTAGATTTAGTTTTAAATCCTATGGGTGTGCCTTCTCGTATGAACTTAGGTCAGATTTTCGAAGCTATTCTTGGTGCAGCAGGTCGTAAGTTAGGAGTTAAGTTTGCTACTCCAATCTTTGATGGTGCTAAATTAGAAGATCTTAAGAAGTGGACAGATAAGGCAGGTCTTCCTAATTTATGTTCTACTCATATTTACGATGGTGAAACAGGTGAACGTTTTGATCAGCCAGCTACAGTAGGTGTTACCTATTTCTTAAAGTTGGGACATATGGTAGAAGACAAAATGCATGCTCGTAGTATAGGTCCTTATTCTTTAATAACGCAACAGCCACTTGGTGGTAAGGCACAGTTTGGTGGTCAGCGTTTTGGAGAGATGGAGGTTTGGGCTATTGAGGCGTTTGGTGCGTCTCATGTTTTACAAGAGATTTTAACTATTAAGTCTGATGACGTTGTAGGGCGTTCTAAGGCTTATGAAGCAATAGTTAAGGGTGAACCTATGCCTACACCAGGTATACCAGAGTCTCTTAATGTTTTATTGCATGAGCTTCGTGGTTTAGGCTTGAGTATCAAACTTGATTAAATTGAACACCTCAAATAAAAGTAAATATGGCTTTTAAAAAAGATAATAAAGTAAAGAGTAATTTTAATAAGATTACGATAGGTTTAGCTTCTCCAGAAGAGATTTTAGAAAATTCTTATGGAGAGGTAACTAAACCAGAGACTATTAACTACCGCACTTACAAACCAGAGCGTGATGGCTTGTTTTGTGAACGTATCTTTGGTCCTACAAAGGATTATGAGTGTACATGTGGTAAATATAAGCGTATTCGTTATAAGGGTATTGTCTGTGATCGTTGTGGAGTTGAAGTTACGGAGAAAAAAGTGCGCCGTGAGCGTGCTGGGCATATTGAGCTTGTAGTACCAGTAGCACATATTTGGTATTTTCGTAGTCTTCCCAATAAAATAGGATATCTACTTGGTCTGCCAACTAAGAAATTAGATTCTATTATTTATTATGAGCGTTACGTTGTTATTCAGCCCGGAGTAGTGGAAGGTATGAAGGCAGGTGATACTGATGAAGATTTAAACGGTTCGCATAAGCTCGATCTTCTTTCAGAAGAAGAGTATCTAAACATACTTGACAATAAGTTGCCGCAAGGTAATGAGTATTTAGATGATTCAGATCCTAAGAAGTTTATTGCAAAGATGGGTGCAGAGGCTGTTTATGATCTTTTAAAGAATATTGATCTTGACCATCTTGCTGGTGAATTGCGCGATCGTGCTACAACAGATACCAGTCAGCAGCGTAAGACTGAAGCTTTGAAGCGTTTGCAGGTCGTAGAAGGTTTCCGCCAGTCTGTTGGGATAAATCAGCCTGAATGGATGATCATGAAGATTATTCCAGTAACTCCTCCTGAGTTACGTCCATTGGTTCCGTTAGATGGAGGTCGTTTTGCGACGTCCGATTTAAATGATCTTTATCGTCGTGTTATTATTCGTAATAATCGTTTGAAGAGATTAATGGAAATACATGCTCCTGAAGTCATTTTGCGTAATGAGAAGCGTATGCTTCAGGAAGCTGTCGATTCTTTATTTGATAATAGTCGTAAATCTTCTGCTGTAAAGAGCGAGAGTAATCGTCCATTAAAATCTCTTTCTGACTCTTTGAAGGGTAAGCAAGGGCGTTTCCGTCAAAATCTTTTAGGTAAACGTGTTGATTATTCAGCTCGTTCTGTAATTGTAGTAGGTCCAGAATTGCAGATGGGTGAGTGTGGTCTTCCTAAACTAATGGCAGCAGAGCTTTATAAGCCATTTATTATTCGTAAGTTGATAGAGCGTGGTATTGTAAAGACTGTTAAGAGTGCAAAGAAGATTGTAGATCGCCGAGAACCTGTCATTTGGGACATTTTAGAGAATGTTATGAAGGGGCATCCTGTTATGTTAAACCGTGCTCCTACGCTTCACCGTTTGGGTATTCAAGCTTTTCAGCCAAAACTTATAGAAGGTAAGGCTATTCAGTTACATCCATTAGCTTGTACGGCTTTTAATGCCGATTTTGATGGTGACCAGATGGCAGTCCATCTTCCGTTGAGCAATGAAGCTATTTTGGAGACTCAAATTTTGATGCTTCAAAGTCATAATATCCTTAACCCGGCTAATGGTGCTCCTATTACTGTTCCTTCTCAAGACATGGTGCTTGGTTTATATTATATAACAAAGCTCCGTGCAGGTGTTATGGGTGAAGGCTTAACTTTCTATGGTCCAGAGGAAGCAGTTATAGCTTATAACGAGAAGCGTTGTGAATTGCACGCTAAGGTAAATGTAATAGTAGAAGATCTTGTAGATGGTAAGATCCAGAAGCATATGGTAGAAACTTCTGTTGGTCGTGTTATAGTTAATGAACTTGTACCAACCGAGATAGGCTTTTTTAATGGTATTATATCAAAGAAATCGCTTCGTGGCTTGATAGCAGATGTTATTAAGTCGGTAGGTATGGCTCGTGCTTGTGAGTTCTTAGATGGTATAAAGAATCTAGGTTATCGTATGGCATATGTTGCAGGTCTTTCTTTTAACTTAGACGATATTATAGTTCCAGAGGAGAAGGTTAATATTGTAGGTAAGGGACAAGAAGAGGTAGATCAGGTAAAAGCTAACTATGAGATGGGTTTCATCACAGATAAGGAGCGTTATAATCAGGTTATTGATGCGTGGACTCATGTAAATAATAATCTAAAGGCTAGTGTTATGAAGCATATGACAGAAGCCGATCAAGGTTTTAATGCTGTATATATGATGCTTGACTCAGGTGCTCGTGGTTCTGCAGATCAGATAGCACAGCTTGCTGGTATGCGTGGTTTGATGGCTAAACCTCAAAAGGCAGGAGCAGAAGGAGCTCAAATCATAGAGAATCCTATTCTTTCTAATTTTAAGGAAGGAATGTCAGTGCTTGAGTATTTTATATCTTCTCATGGTGCTCGTAAAGGTCTTGCAGATACAGCTATGAAGACTGCTGATGCAGGATATTTAACGCGTCGTTTGGTAGATGTTTCTCATGATGTTATAATAACAGAAGATGATTGTGGTTCACTTCGTGGTCTTGAGTGTCGTGCTTTAAAAAGTGGAGATGAGGTTATAGCTTCCTTAGGTGAGCGTATACTTGGTCGTGTATCTGTGCATGATGTTCTTAATCCTACGACAGGTGAAGTAATTGTTGCTGCGGGAGAAGAAATAACAGAGGCTAAGGTTAAGTTGATAGAAGCATCTCCGATAGAAATGGTTGAGATACGTTCTGTACTTACTTGTGAGAGCAAAAAAGGTGTATGTAAGAAATGTTATGGTCGCAATCTTGCTTCTGCTCGTATGGTGCAGTTGGGAGAGGCTGTAGGTGTTATTGCAGCCCAAGCTATTGGAGAACCTGGTACTCAGCTTACTCTTCGTACATTCCATGCAGGTGGTATTGCTTCTAATGCTGCAGCTAATGCTACAATCACAGCGAAGAACGATTCTAAGATAGAGTTTGATGAGATTCGTACCGTACCTTTCTTAGATGAAGATGGTAAAGAGTGTGAGATGGTAGTGAGTCGTTTAGCAGAAATTCGTTTTATAGATCCTAACACAGGTATTGTTCTATTGAATGATAATATACCTTATGGTAGTTCTCTTTATTTTAAGAGTGGCGATAAGGTTAAGAAGGGAGATGTTATCTGTAAGTGGGATCCTTTTAATGCTGTTATTGTTTCTGAGTATGCAGGTAAGCTCCATTTGCATGATGTTATTGAAGGAGTTACTTATAAGGCTGAAACCGACGATGCAACAGGTCTTACTGAGCGTATTATTACCGACTCTCGTGATAAAGCTCGTGTCCCTACTGTAGATATAGTTAAGAAGGGAGCTAAGAAGGAGGCTGATGGTAATTATGCTGCTGCTGATATTCTTGGTACATATAATCTTCCTGTTGGTGGACACTTGGAGCAGGTATTAAAAGAGGGACAGGAAATTAAGACTGGTGTTACCCTTGTTAAGATACCACGTTCTGTAGGTGGTGCGGGTGATATTACTGGTGGTCTTCCACGTGTAACCGAATTGTTTGAGGCTCGTAATCCTTCTAATCCTGCTGTTGTTTCAGAAATAGATGGTGAGGTTACTATGGGAAAGGTAAAGCGTGGTAATCGTGAGATCATAGTTACTTCTAAGACAGGTGAGCAGCGTAAGTATCTTGTAAGTCTGTCTAAGCAGATACTTGTTCAGGAACACGATGCTGTGCGTGCAGGTACTCCTCTTTCAGATGGCATTATTACTCCGGCTGACATTCTTTCTATTATGGGACCTACGGCAGTTCAGGAATATATTGTTAATGAGGTACAAGATGTCTATCGTTTGCAAGGTGTGAAGATTAATGATAAGCACTTTGAGATTATTGTTCGTCAGATGATGCGTAAGGTGCGTATTGACGATCCAGGAGATACTACATTCTTAGAGCAGGATCTTGTAGATAAGTTAGATTTTGCAGAAGAGAATGATCGTATTTGGGGTAAAAAGGTTGTTACAGACCCAGGTGATAGCGAAAATTGTTATAAAGGTCAGATACTTTCTGCTCGTAAGTTACGTGATGAAAATTCTGCTTTAAAGCGTCGTGATATGAAGCCTGTCCAAGTGCGTGATGCTGTTCAAGCTACTGCAACACAGATATTGCAAGGTATTACTCGTGCTTCTCTTGGTACAAAGAGCTTTATGAGTGCTGCTTCTTTCCAAGAAACAACAAAGGTTCTTAATGAAGCTGCTATTCGTGGTAAGAGCGATCAGCTGCTTGGTATGAAAGAGAATGTCATTTGTGGGCATCTTATTCCTGCAGGTACAGGTCTTCGTCAATGGCAAAAGTTGATAGTAGGTTCTAAGGAAGAACATGACCGTATGGAAGCTAATAAGAAGAATGTACTTGATTTTGCAGAGGAAGAAGCAGAAAATGTTTCTGTAGATTAATTTGATTTATTTTGCATTATAAAAAAACGTGTTATCCAAAAAATGGATAACACGTTTTTTTATGTATGTTATTGTGTTTTGATACAATTATATTACCTTTGTAATATTAATTAAAAAAGATAACTAAAGATGGAAGAAAAATCTCAGAATGAAGAAGGACAGCAGTTTCAAATAGATATTAATCCGGTAGTTGCTGGTGGTGTATATAGTAATCTTCAGATAATTTCTCATTCCAGTTCAGAGTTTGTTTTAGATTTTGCAACATTACTCCCAGGTCTGTCAAAAGCTACTGTTGCAAGTCGCGTGTTAATAGCTCCAGAACATGCAAAACGTCTTATTAGGACTTTGCAAGAGAATGTTGTACGCTACGAGCAAGAGTTTGGTAAGATTAATTTACCAGAAGCTAACATAGACGATCCTCGCACTATAGCTCCTTTTGGAAAAGGTCCTAAGTCTTAGGAATAATAACGATATTTTAAGCGTATTAGTTTTTTCAAAAATTATTTGGATAGACTAATTTTTATTATCTTGTAAGATGACTATTAAAGAATCTCCCGAAAGTTAGATAAGGTAACTTTCGGGAGATAATTATTTTTTGTATAATAGTATTTTCTTAAACCCAAATTACATTTGATTTGTAATGAGAAATAGTGATATATATAGAGAGATTAATAGCTTAAGCTGAATATCACCAGTTATAAGTTATTGCTTTGTTTACTAAGTTATAATCTCTATATGGGTATCGATGTTATCTTTAAGATAATTATATAATAAGTTTGTTTTTTTAGCCGATAATGTTCCTAAATGAATCATTTTACGCTCATATTCTATTCTAAAATTTATATATATAGTATCCTTCCAAAAAACATGTTCAGAGTGTATATAAATACTTTGTATATTTTTTTTAGGATATTCTTTTTGGGAAAAAGTATATTTTTTATTACAATATCACTATCGTTTATATGTAGAGTATTCCCATATTTATAAATAATAGATAAACTAATTAAAAAAGAAAGGAATATGCATGAAATAAAACTTATAATATTCCCTTTTAATAAAAATATCATTATAGGGATAATTAATATGAGTATTATCCCTATAATGATATTTGAGTATTTATATGGAATAGTCATTTATCTGCAAGTGTAAGCTCTTTTTTTAACAAGCGACAGCTTATAGTAACCCTGTACAAACTACCATGCCTACGCCACTAGCTCCCGCAGTTGGGATTAAACCTAAAAATCCGACAGTTGTACCAACACCAACAAGAAGACTATCGGCAGTATTTGTCCCTTTAAGAGGAACCATATAAATATAAAAATTTTTAGAGTGAGAATAAGTTGTGACAGCCCTATCAAAATTAAAATTATTTATTTTATTGGGAATCCCCATACTTCTAGTTCCTATAGCGTAAGAACTAAATAATCTCTTGATGTTTTCTGGATATGATTTACAGAGAGAAGCTTGTACATTGATAGTTGATGAACTGTTATTTCGTTCACTAATAACTTCATCTTGAGAAGAGCAAGCAGCAAAGAATATAAATCCAACAACCGCTAAAAGTAGATTTTTTTTATTCACAGATTAACATAATTGGTTGATACTTTTATAATTTTATAATACAAAGGTAATGTTTTTATTTTTAATTCTTTATTTATTTTTTTGTGTTTTCTTATTCCGAACATAGGTAATGATATCCTTTAATAAACAAACAAATGATATTAAAAACAGGAAAATAGATTATTTTTATACTAAAAATAGATTAAAAATGTAGTAAAAATAGCTTATTTTTAGTTTGCTGTGATGTGCTTTTTCATAAAAATCGGCTATGTTTTTTATAGCAACATATTATCTTTTTATGCTTAAATGTATATGCTGTTTTTCTGCTAAAAATCTCTACTGTTGATAAATAAACATTTTTTATAGTATATAATTTTCTTTAAAAGTATATGTTAATGAAAGTAGTGTTATACCTAAAAGTAATTAATAATATTTTAAAGCAGTTGTAATTTTCTTACAAAATGCGGCTAAGTTGTTAGTTTTAGTAAAAAGCAAGGGTGCTTTTCTTTCTTTTTTGTATTATTACTGTTAGTGTTAATCATTTGTTTTAGGTATTGTTTAACGTTTTATATGATTGTAAATTTGCGTCTTATTATAAGGAAAAATAAAAAAGTTTACAAAAGATGAAGAAAAATTTATTCTTGTTAGGTTGTATGACATCACTTGCAATGTTGTCATTTCAGTCGTGTGGTAGTGAAGACGAGGTAGCTTCAACTACAAACACAAAAGTGGTTCTTATGCCATCTTCTGTTGATAATTGTGTAAAGGAAGAGGTGGCTTTACTTAGAAAAATAGCTGCAAAAAACGACATCTCTTCCGACTTTGCTTCTGATAATCCTTCTGAATGGAAGTATGATCATTTGCAGATAGTTTGGGATACTATACCAAAATCAGTAGAGAAAACTTACATAGTAAAGGAGCTAAGAGGTCCTGAGGGGAAGGAAAAAGGTATAAAAGATTTTACTTTAACAGATGATAAGGAGACTTTCAAACATTTAGAGCGTATTGATATTAAGAGCGCTCAATTAGGAAAGTTTGGTGTAGCTAATGTTCCTTTGTTGCGTACTATTATTATAAATGGAAAGAGCTTAGACGCTTCGAATAACGATCTTACTATGGTAGAGATACACGATTTGCCAAAGCTTGATTCTATTCATGTAGAGAATTTTCCAAAGTTAATTAAAAGCAATACAGATGATGTGTTTTACATAAGCTTGTATTATCAATATCCAGAATTATCGTATGTAGGCATTGTTAATACGGGCATAAAGGAGCTTAAGGTAGAGCCTAATAAGCCTTTAAAGGAATTGGTGCTATCTGGTAATAAGGATATTGCATCATTAACTTTGGAAGAAGTAACACTTAATGATATTACATTTACTAAGGAAACATACCCTAAACTGGAAGTGTTAAACCTAAAAAAACTAAGTGGCGGTAAGTCGAAAGATTTAGTTATAAGTGGTTTAGATAACCTAACTGATGTGAATCTTTTTCATGACAACTGGCTTTCAAAGGCAGAAGTAACCGACTGTAAAAAGTTAAAAGAATTAATATTAAGCGACTGTAATCTCTC
The DNA here is from genome assembly GCF_056583855.1 of Prevotella sp. C0209C1. NCBI lineage: Bacteria > Pseudomonadati > Bacteroidota > Bacteroidia > Bacteroidales > Prevotellaceae > Prevotella > Prevotella sp. C0209C1. The sequence continues at coordinate 87,815 of NZ_JBWPJP010000001.1, forward strand.
TGAAAGCACTTGTAAATTGAGCGATTTACCTGAACTTACTACTTTTGACATTCAAGGTAATAATTTCTCTGCTCTTAATATAGGTGAGCTTAAAAAGGTTAAGAATTTGGATTTAACGAACAATAAATTTACTACCACTGATAATATTACTTTATCTGCAGCTGCAGAAAAGCTTCCATTGCAAGGTAATGAAAACTTACAGAAGGTAGATTTGACACCATATAAAAAACTATGGATAGTTAACGTAAATGGTTATAAACGTGGAAAAGATGTAGCTGACCATAACAATCCTCTTCCTTTTGCTAATATCAATTTAAATGGGCTTACAGATCTTGAGTCGGTTAGAGTGAATAATAACTCTTTGGCCTCTATCTTCGATGGTAACACTGTATACGAAAATTTACAAACTTTAGAGGCAGAATATAATGCTATTAACCCTATTGGTATGGTAAATATAGCTAAGTCTATTAAGAGCCTTAACGACCTTACATTAAAGCTTAGTTTCCAAACTTTTGCTGTAGATGTAAAAGATAATAAAACTGTAGATTATAGCATGGTTCATAATTTCTTTACTACTAAGAGTAAGAATTTGAAATTTGATGTTACACAGGGTGAAGATGAAGATGCAGATGGTTGTTATACTTATAATAATGGTATCTTTACCTTTAGCAAAGCTGGTACTTATAAGCTATCTTCTGAAAGCTTTAATGATATTTTAAACTATTCAGTTAATGAATATAAGTCTAAGCCTTTTACTATAAAAGAGTAAGAACAAAATGACATTATAAGATGAAAAGAATATTGTTAATATTACTTTCTTTTATTTGCGCCATGACAACGATAAGTGCTAAAGATGGGCTTCTTATCGTTGCGCATGGAGCGCGAATACCTCAATGGAATCAGCCTGCATTAGCATTGGAAGGGGTTACTCGGAATTTGTTAAAGCAGCGAGGAATAACAAGTTTTGCATGCGTAAGAGCAGCATTAATGGAATATAGCCAGCCAAGTGTAGCAAATGTTATTAAAGAAATGGAGGCAGAGGGTGTAGATCGTATCTTTGCTATGCCTGTATTTATAAGTCCTTCATCGCATACAGAGGAGGATTTACCTAATATTTTGGGGCATAAGTATAACCCGGCAACCCTTCACGACCTTATAGAAGAGGGTACTACCCTTGTGAGTTCAAAAGTTCCGGTAGTATTAGGTCCTACACTTATCTATAGCGATGTTATAAGTAATGCTATTATAAGGCAAGTAAAGGCTTTAAGTAAAAATCCTAAAGATGAAGCTCTTATCCTTTTAGCACATGGAGATGAAGGGTATATGGATTTTTGGAATGTATTGATACAACAGACAGATGACGATGTAAAGAAAGCTTTAGGCTTTAGTTATACTTATCATGGTTTTGTGGAGATGGGACAAGAGTTTGCTAAAAAGATAATACCTACTATATTAGATGCTTCTAAGAAGAAGAAGCGTATCATTTTGCAAGGAATCTATTTAGTATCGGGTATTAAAACGATGGCTCAACGATTTGGTTTGCCACAAGCTATAGCTAAGGCTATTAAGGATAAAGATGTAGAAATAGTATATAGTGAAAAAGGACTTTTGCCTGACGCTAATAATGAGGTAGCCGACTGGATTGTTAAGTGTGCTACTTCTTGGCAGAAGTTAGAAAGAAAGTGAAAAAATGTATATGGCTCATTCTTTTTATAATAAATATTTCTTTGCTATATTATGTACTTGTATGTTTATTGGCAATGGTAGTGTTTGTGCAAGCACTGCTGTTGTTAGTAATCAGTTATTACAACAGCCTAAGAAGATTAAGATGCAAGGACGAGTTGTTGATACTTCAGGTACACCTTTAGCAGGTGCGTTAGTAGAGGTGGTAGGTAAACGCACCGGGACTTATACAGATAAAAATGGAGTGTTTACTTTAGATTTGATTCCCGGTGAAACTTTATCAGCCTCTTACCTTGGAATGAAACGTAAGAAGGTAGTTTTTCGTGCACAATCTGTGCTTATTATAACTTTGCATGAAGATAATAATGCTCTAAATGAAGTGGTAGTAAAGGCGAAAACAAATATTAACGCGCTTGATATTAGAGCAAAGTCTGGTGTTGTAGATGTTGTAGATGTAAAGCTACTTAACGAAAAACCTTCTATCGATTTAGGTTTAGCTCTTCAAGGTGCAGTGCCAGGCTTGATGGTTATGAATATGGGAGAACTGGGTAAAAATCCTACTTTGCGTATTCGAGGAAATGCATCATTACGTCGAGGAAATGCAACGAATGAGCCTTTATATGTACTTGATGGAAAGATAATAAGTGCTGAAACTTTCTATAATCTTAATCCTATAGATATAAAAGATATAAAGGTATTGAAAGACGCAGTAGCTTGTGCTTTATATGGAATAAAAGCAGCTAACGGAGTAATAGAAATAGCATCTAAGCGTGGCAGTAATGATGGCATTTCGCTTACTTATAGCTTTAATATGGGTATAACAAGTAGAGGAAGGCGTGGTATGCGCTTAATGGACACTAAGGAGAAATTAGAATTAGAACGGTTAATGCGAAATCCTATTGCTCCCGGTTATAGATATAGTGCCGATTATTATAATAAATATGAGAAACATAATCCGCTTAAAGAGAAGCTTATTAAAGAAGGAGAACATTTTTTAGACTCGCTTCGTATGATTAATACCGACTGGTTTGATGAGCTTATTCATAATAATACCTATACTAAGCATAATCTTAGTTTGCGTGGTGGTAATTATGATAATTCATATTATATTTCATTCGACTATGCCCATCAAGGTGGACGTATAGAAGGTAATGATAAAAGTCATTATGGTGTGCGTCTTAATTTAGATAAGACAATAGGAAAGATAGGATATACCATGTTTAGTATTAATTGCGATTATTCTAAAACAAATACACCTGTTGGTTCCGACTATGATCCTACTCAATTGGTATATGATCTTAATCCTTATGAACAGAAAAGCAAAGGGAAATTATATTCTTTTCCTGATAGAACCTTTCACGACTTGCTTCATCAATATGAAAGAGATAATACTTGTAAGACAGGAGGTGCAAGTTTTAACCTAACATTAGAGCCTTTAAAAGGTTTGAACATTGATTGGGTGGGAGGATTAGATTATTTAATTAGTGAAACAGAAGACTTTACGCCGGGTACAGCATACTCAGAAGCTAAAAAAGGAGTATCTAAAACACAGCGTGGTATTTATAGAAAGACTAAAAATACAACTACCAATATCTCTTCTAATCTTCGTGTTACATATGCACATACATTTGCCAATGTACACGATTTCACTATAGGTGCAAATATGGATTATTATAAAACAATATATGATGATATTGGAATAACAGGATATGGAGTAGGTAATATAAAATCGGCTGCTGCTATTAATCATTATATAAAAGGATCGCGTCGTGAGCGAGTATCAGGATTTAAAGATATTAGTGCGCAGTTAGGAATGGGAGTAGTTATGGGTTACACTTATAATGGTTTATATGATGCTTATGCTTCTTATAAGCGAGATGCTTCTTCTATACTTCCTTCGGATAAAAGGTGGAATGATGCTTGGGCAGTTGGAGCAGGGTGGACGCCTACGAATTATGCTTTTTTAAAAGATAATAAGGTTCTTACAAGTCTTAATTTAAAGACATCTTATGGTGTTATTGCTAATCTAAATGGTGTGTCTACCTCTACAACAGTAGCAACATTTGCTTATGCTAATGAAAGCTATGAGGAGCAACGACAACTCTTTTTAATGGGATTAGTAAATAAGGAGTTGAAAGCTGAAAAAACAAAGTCTTTTGATCTGTCTTTGTCTGCACAGTTTTTTAAGAGGTTTACATTTGGTGTTAATCTATATAATCGTCGTACAGAGCAAGCTTTACTTGATGTTCCTATACCTACTTCAAATGGTTTTAATATTTTAAAGCGTAATATAGGTGTCCTTGAGAATAATGGAATAGAAGCAAATAGTTCCATTACTATTATAGAAACAAATAATTGTCATTTTGACATATCTGGTAATATTGCATATAATAAAAATAAGGTAATAAGCCTTTATTATACTAATGCGATATATACAGATGATAAATCTGTGGTGCCAGACTATGAGGTTGGTAAGGCTTATGATGTTATATATGGTGCAAAGTCGTTAGGAATAAATCCATTAACAGGTTATCCTGTCTTTAGTACTCCTAAAGGTGAGAAGCAATCAAGTGAAGTTTTGAATAGGGAAGATGTAGTAGCACTTGGTCATAGCACTCCCCCTTACTCTGGTAGTTTAGGGCTTAATATAAGCTATAAATCGTTAGAGCTTAATATGAGCTTTTATTATGTTTTGGGTGGAATAAACAGGTTTAATTATAGTTATGTTAGAGATAAGGATAAAATAACAAGGAACGCAGTAGCTGGTCAGGCAAGTAAGATGTGGTTTAATCCCGGTGATGAAGATAAGGTTTATCATACGCCTTATTATAGTTCTTCTACTGCAGAGGATAATTTAGTGCTTTATCCTAGCTCAAATACAGTTGGAAAGAGCGATTATTTTCGCTTATCAGTTTTGTCATTACGGTATCGTTTCCCTCATGTATGGCTGAAGAAATATGTACCTGTAGTGAAGTATGCTACGATGGCTTTGCAAGGTTCAAATCTATTTAACTGGACGTATTACAAAGAATCAGATCCTGAGAGTGGAACTTTAGTAGGCACATTACAGCCTATTTATTCGCTTAATATAAATCTTACATTTTAGTATTTATATGCTTTATGAATAAGTTGAAGAGACAAAGAGTTTTATATCGATTAATATTTATATATTGTGTGATAGCGTTTTGTGCATCTTGCTCTTTAAATATACCACCAGCCGATCAGTATAGTGACCCTGATGCAATTACTGATATAGAGTCTGCACGGTCGCTTTTAGCTTCTGCGTATGCACAATATCCGCATTTTGAGTATGAACTATCTATATTGGGGAATGATTTCTGTCCGAATAATTTGACAACTAAAGATGTAAGTCAGACAAATCTCTATCTGTGGCAAAATAAAGAGATGAATAATCTTTCTGAAAATGTTTGGTCAAATTATTATGCAACAATATCTTCTTGTAATGCATTAATAGAGAGGCTCGATTATGTTAAGACGAATGAAAAAGAAAATAAGCAAGAGTTGCAAGAGATAGCAAGTGAAGTGAAAGCTTTAAAAGCTATGTGTTATTTTAACTTGTTACGTTTATATGCACCTGCATATGATATAGATAAGAATGCTCCTGGCATAATATTAAAAGATATTCTAAAGCTTCAATTCCTTAAGAGGTCTACAACGGAAGAATGTGTAAAGGCTATACGTAAATTATTACAAGAGGCTGTTAAGGCAGATAATCATCCTATACAAAATGGTTGGTTATCTCAAGATGCAATATTTTACTTGTTAGCTGAATTAGAATTATATACATGTAATTATGAAGCAGCAATAAAATATGGAGAGAAGATTATAGCTAATGCAAAGCCAGAGTATTTTACGGCTAATGGTATTGAGCAACTTTGGGGTGAAGGAACATCAAAAGTACGAGTATTTGCTTTTAATCATGATGGTAAATATATGGAAAGTTTACAATATTCAATAAGCGAAGGAGATATGTTTAGTGTTAATCCACAAATAGAATATTCTAAAACTGATCTTCGCGCAGCAACATATATTAAGAAAATGAAGCAAGATGATAAGCAAACTATGCACTTGGGGAAATATAATCTTAATACTAAAGAAGGCAAGGATAGCAGGTATATCGATATGATTAGATATGCAGGAGCATATTTTATTGTAGCAGAAGCTTATGCAAGATTGAATAATTTGCCAAAAGCTACTGAGGTGATCAATTCTTATCTTAAAGCTGTAAAAGCTGAGCCTATTGGTGATGGATATCTTAAAGATGATTTTATAGATAAGATTTTAATAGAAAAGCAGAAAGAGTTTGTAGGAGAAGGCATTAGCTTTTTCGATTTGAAGCGGACTCATATATCAGCTTTACCACGACTAAACAAATGGGGAGATGGCGTATCTAGTAGGATAAAGACTAATGACTATCGTTGGAATTTTCCTATACCTAAGTCAGAGTATAGATATAATGATAATATTGTACAAAATGAAGGTTGGGGAAAGATTAAGAGAAGATAATATAAATAAGTATTAAAAGTAGGTTACTATGAAATCAATAAATAAAATATTATTATTACTACCAATGTTAATTGGCTGTATGATAGCCTCTTGCAGCAAAGAAGATAGTACCGAATATAAAGGGAAAAATTATATCATGTTATCTGCGATAGGTGATAATCAGATTAATGAAAATGCAAAAAAGCCTTTAAAGGTGAAGCTTTTAGCTAGTTGCAAAGCTAAGAAAGATGTTGTTATAAAGTTTGCTTTGAAGAAAAATGAGAAGGGAGCTGTAAGGTTAAAAGATGAATATCTTACTATGAAGAAGGGAGAAAAGACCGTTATAATAGATATTGAGTCTACCCATAAAGATGTTTATAAAGAGCCTCAGAGTGTAGCTCTTACTGTAGAAAGCTCTTCAGATAAGCGTATGCAGTTATCTTCTGATCTTATGATAACAGTCATTCCTAATGTTGTAGATACAATGTTAACAGACGCGCAGAAGAAATTAATAGAAGGATATAAGCGGGATTATAATATAAATTTATATCGTGTTCTTGGAGAATTAAAATGTAGTGTAGACTTAATATTCCCTCCAGGAGATTATAAAGAAACTTTTCCTGGACCAGAAACAAGCTCATTTGAAACAACGACAATTATTACATTAAGCAAGTATTCTACTCCTAAAACTCCGATGTTAAAAATGGTACAAAACCCTTTAGGGTTAAGAGGATGGTGTTATGAAAGGTTACGATTAGTAACAGATAAAGGTTATCAATGGTCAAATCCTACTACTTATGGTTACTATACAACAAAAGCTATAGGTTATGATGCCAGTAAAGAAGTCTTTAAGATGGAACTTGATAGTATAAGAATAAATCCTAAGACGATGGAAATAAGTTTTATGGATTATGTTATAAATGAATATGATGAGAGGGTGTTCAATATTCCTTTTAAGTTCTATTATTCAGCATGGGAGCGTCAAAAAAAGATGGCAAAGGAAGGTAAAACTGTAAGAGTTCCTAATGGAGACTATCCTTGGTCAGATGAAACTATGTCTGATTTGATAAAAATGGGAGTTACCTTTAATCCAGATATATACTTTCATTATAGTCCTTTGAATAGAGATAGCTATCAAAACACTCCTTCCGATTGGTTTAAAGCTTATGCTAAACTTGATTTAGATGGCAATAAGATGATATTTCATTTTCCATATGATCATGATTATTGTTCTGGTCATACCAATGTAACGGTAATATATACACTTAAAAAGGAATGAGATTTATTAAGACAATAAGATTTTTCTGTGTAGTTATTATATTTTTTGCCAGTTTGTTATTATCTATGGCAGGTGTTCATACTGCCATTAAAATTCCGAAGGGAACTATAAAAGGGAGGCTTGCTAACGGACTTTCTTATATTATAAAGCGTAACATACATCCACAAAATGTTACTGAACTTAGATTGGTGATGCAAATAGGAGCTTTACAGCAAACAGAGAATCAAGGAGGTATTGCCCATTTTGTTGAGCATATGGCTTTTGCTGGATCTAAGAGTTATCGTGGTTTTAATATGGTACATATGCTTGAAAAGAAAGGAATGAAGTTCGGACGGGATATTAATGCCTATACCGGATTTGATAAAACTATATATAGCCTTTCTGTTCCAATTAGGTTTGATTCTACTAAAGATATACATCAGTTGTTAGGAATGATGCGAGAGTGGCTTGATGGGCTTACTTTTGATCCTGCTTATGTAGAGAAAGAACGCGGTATAATTTTAGAAGAGTTAAAGCAATATGATACTAATGACGATTTTTATAAGCTAAAGATAGGTGATAATCGTTATAGTCGGAGAATGCCATTGGGTACAATAGACGACATAAAGGCGGTATCTAAGACTATGTTACGTAAGTTTTACTCAAAATGGTATCAACCACGTTTTGCTACTGTTGTGGTAGTGGGGGATATTAATGCAAGAAAGGTGGAGCGTATATTAAAAGAAACTTTTGTAAGTGCTATTAATACTAATAATATAAAGCTGCCTACTTATTCTGTTTCTTATAAGAAAGGGTGGAATATGCGTTTCTCATTATCTGATTTAGGGAAATGTAATAAGCTGGAATTGATTATACCACATGAGGGAATTGTAGAGAGAACTATTAAAAACAGTGTAGATAAACATCTTAGCAAGATAGTTGTTGATCTGCTTAATAACAGACTGAAGGATAGAAACATAAGAGCAGATTGTTCTGATGCATGGTATCTTGGAGATAAGAATTTCTTTAGTGTAGTATTTAAAGAGGCTGATAATGCTGCGTTACTACATGATATAACGAGTTTTACTAATGAATGGAACACTATTATTCGTAATGGTTTTGATCATAGGGAATTTGCAGCTTCTTTAAAAGATAGGTTAGCTTCTATAAAGATAGAAGATGTGGATAAGACATCGGAACAGTGGTGTGACGACTTTGTTGATTATATTATTATGCATGATATATATCCGACAAGACTTAGAGATATAGAATCTGTAAAGAAGTACCTCGCATTTTGTACTACACGTTCTGCACAACGAATGTTAAAAGAGTGGTTGCAAGCTTCTAAAAAAACAGTATTAGCTTGCTATACAGCTCCACAGGATAGTGGGCTTACGCTTGAGAATATTAAAAAAGCTTGGCGTAAAGGCTTAAGTAATGATCTGTTGTGTTATACTTATAAGTCGTGTAAGGAGCCAGTAGAATCGTTGATGCAAACGCCACCATGTTTAGGTGTAGTTTCAACATTTGACAGTAAAGAAATAAAATCAGAAAGGAGTTATGCTAATATTGGGATATATGATATATTGCTTAATAACGGAATCCGCATCTTGTTGCGTCCTACCCGAGATGATTCTAAGACCTTCTTTATAGAAGGACTTGGTAGAGGAGGGACAGCAGATTTACCCGACTCTGTATATTATCAATATGAGAGTACTGCAGCTTTTGTTGAAATGGGTGGTATAGAAAAGGTTAATAGGGATACTTTGTTTAATTATTTGGTGCAGAATGGTATATCTTTAGATACTAATATTTCTTCATATTGGCATGGATTTATAGGTGTAGCACCAGTGAATAAAGCACAGAATCTTTTTAATTTAATAAAAGAAAAGGTTACTGCTCCTGAGATTAATAAAAAGGAATTTGATGAAACTGTAAAAGAAGATTTGACTTCTTTTGGAATTACCACCCCTCTACAAGAGCAATTAGAACATGACAAGAACAGAAAGGTAATAAATATACGCGACTCTATAATGGGAGATGCGCCTTCTATGCTACGGAGAAAGAGAACCATAGAGGATATAAAGCAGCTGGATATATATAAGATGGTAGATTATTTTAAGTCATTATATAATAATACGCATAACCTTACTATTGTGCTAACAGGCGATTATGATTTGCAGCAGATGAAAGAAGCCGCGGTAGGCTCTTTTAGTAAATGGCAACAAAAGCAGCAGTATACGCCTCCGACGGTATGGCGTACTATGCCCAAGGCTCCTTATAGGTATAAGGTAAGTAGTGCTAACGAGCAACAACTTGACTTACATTTTATGTTGGCAGGTAATTTTTATCCTAATTTAAAAACAACTCTTGTATTAAAGCTGATGCGCGATATAATACAAAATCGTTTGTTAGAAGTGTTGCGACAACGTGAGAATATAACTTATTCGCCATTCACTGATTTGTTATATCATGGGCAAGATGGGCATAATTATTACTTTGATATTATGCTTACATTAGATAGGGGTAACGTGGAAAGGGCTCAAAAACTTCTTATAAAGATAATACGGTCTTTGCAAATGAAACCAATAAGCAGGGCAGAACTTCAACAATTGCAATTGTCGTTTAAGGCAACAAAAGCAAGAGTGTTATCAGACGATGCCACAGCAGCATGGCGTATGGATATGGTAAATAAGATAAAAAATTGCGAGATGTTATCCGATTTTAATAGTTATGATACTATTTTAGATAGTATAACACCAAAAAACATACAAGATGGCTTTGTGAAATATCTTAACACAGATAAATTTATTATAATAGGATTATGATATTATAAAAAAGGATTATGATTATGAAAGAAAAATTATTATTACTATTTCTCTTGCTATCATCGTTATCAATAAATGCTAAAAAAGACTTACGAGCTTTTGCTCTTTATAATAATAATGGCAAAGCTATTACTTTTGATGCTATGATAGAAGAGGCAGCTAAGTATAGGGTAGTCTTTATAGGTGAGATGCATAACTGTCCTGTTACGCACTGGTTAGAATTAAAAATAACCGAAGCCTTATATGCAAAGCATAAGGATAGCTTATTGCTGGGAGCAGAAATGTTTGAAGCTGATAACCAACTTATCTTTAATGAATACATGAAGGGGGTTATAAGTTATGAGCAGTTTAATAACGAGATGCGTTTATGGCCTAATTATGAAACTGATTATGAACCCTTAGTGATGTTTGCCAAAGAGAATAAGCGTCCTTTTATTGCTACTAATGTGCCACGTAGATATGCTAATGTGGTTAAGTATCGTGGGCTTGATTATTTAGATAGCTTAACAGAAGAAGCTAAGAGGTTGTTACCCCCACTACCCATAACCTTTACTATGGAAGGTAAGAATAATGAGGCTTTTTCTGTAATGTCTGCTTTGCATGGTGGTAATGATAATCCTAAGCAAATGCAAATGGCACAAGCATTGAAAGATGCTACTATGGCATGGAATATAGCGAAAAATATAGGTAACAATTATATGGTGCATTATAATGGAAGTTATCACACTTCTCATCATGAGGGCATTATTACTTATCTTAAAGAATATAAGCCATCACTGACATCTTTTGTTATAATGGCTGTGAAGCAAGAAGATATTTCTAAAATAGATGATGCTTATAAAAATTTGGCTGATTGCTATATAGTAATACCTCAAGATATGAGCAGATCGTATTAAATATGTTTGTAAAGGTGTTATAGAGCAGGATAACTAATAAAAGCCACTTACTATCTTTAAGAAAGTAAGTGGCTTTTATGTAGTAATTATAATGTGTTATTTAGATCTCCATAAACCATGTAGGTTGCAGTATTCACGAGCATAAACATTTTTAGCTTCTGTTTTAAACTCTGCAACAGGCTTATCTGATGGAGTAAGATATTTGCGAAGCACTTCATTGTCTTCTGTGATTAATTCGATCCACTGGATATAATGTGCCTCTGTCATAGGGTGGTCTACAGAGCCAACGGTTACTCTATAGCCGCCATCTATTTTTTCTACAACAGGAACGTGCTTTTCTTTAGCAGCATCAGTAGTATTTTCCACTACATGCTCTAAGCTACACAAATCCTTTTCTGAATCTAATAACACCTCTACAAAAGTATTACTACCTGCGCATTTATATATTTCTGTTTTCTTTACCATAATGTTTTTGTTTTTAGATTTATTTTTTGCAAAGGTATAAATAAACATCGTGAGCGCCAAAGTTTTTTAGTTAATTCTTATAAAAAGAAATATTCCAATTGTTTCTGTTTGTTTTGTCTTATTTTGAGCTGTTATAATAAAGGGGGAGTAGTAGTGAGTTTTTTGATGTTTTTTATTTTTTTTATGAGTTGTTTTTGTGTATTTTTTAGAACAAAAGTGTTGTTATACTATTTTTTTGAAGTACTTTTGCAGCGAAAAATATATAAGTTTTATAGATAAAATAATAGGTATTATGAAAAAAATTAGAGCAGCTGTTGTTGGTTATGGCAACATTGGACGCTTTAGCGTAGAGGCTTTAGAAGAAGCAAAAGATTTTGAGATAGCAGGTATAGTACGTCGTCAGGGAGATAAGGACAAACCTTTAGAGCTTACTCCATACGAAGTAGTAGATGATATTGCTAAGCTCAAGGACGTAGATGTAGCTATTTTAGCAACACCTACACGTAGTTGTCCAGAATATTCAGAGAAGATTGTTGCACAAGGTATTCATACTGTCGATTCATACGATATTCACACAGGCATATTAGATTATCGTACAGCGCAAATGGAACATTGTAAAAAGGCTGGTAAGGTAAGTATTATTGCCGCAGGCTGGGATCCAGGTTCTGACTCTGTAGTCCGTGTTCTTCTTGAGGGTTTAGCACCTAAGGGGTTATCTTATACTAATTTTGGTCCAGGTATGTCTATGGGTCATTCTGTATGTGTTCGTAGCAAGAAGGGAGTAAAAGAAGCTCTTTCTGTAACTATTCCTTTGGGTGAGGGTATTCATCGCCGTATGGTTTATGTAGAGCTCGAAGAAGGTGCTACTATAGAAGAGGTAACAAAGCTAATTAAGGCAGATCCTTATTTTGCCAGCGATGAAACACATGTTTTTGCAGTATCTAATGTAGACGATGTAAAGGATATGGGTCATGGCGTGCATATGGTACGTAAGGGTGTAAGTGGTAAGACACAAAACCAGCGTTTTGAGTTTAACATGAGTATTAATAACCCTGCTCTTACAGCACAGATTCTTGTTAACTGTGCTCGTGCTGCTATGAGATTAGAGCCAGGCTGTTACACCATGCCAGAGATACCTGTAATTGATTATCTTCCACAGAGTCGTGAAGAGGTTATAGGTACATTAGTTTAAAAGGGAATAAGAGTTTGTTGAGCAAGACTTGCTATAATAAATTATTAAAAGCATATTTTATTATTTTATTACTTTTGAGTTTTGTATTACAAACATATAGAGCTATTGCTATTTTATAAGACTTAATATAGCATAAAGTTATTAAGAGCGGGGTTGCCTTTAAATGAGGTAATCTCGCTTTTTTTATGTCTAAGCAGAGGTAATATTAAGGTATGGTTTTGCTTGTTATTTGTTTTGTGTGCATAGGAAGATGAGTTATAAAGCTATAAAAAGTGAGGTAGAAGGTGGGAATAGATTATCTTATTAGAGGCAAGAAGGCATTTCTTTAGTATAAAAATAATCTATTTTCATACTAAAAATAGATTAAAAACATACTAAAAATAACTTATTTTTCCCATGCTTGATTTATATTTTCATGATAAAAGAGTTATGTTTATTATGGAAAAAGATGGGTATTTATAATTCTTAAAATCCTTGTTTTTTTTTGTTTTTATTTTTGTGATATATTCTTTTGTTAGGACAGAAAGTTGGATAAAATTATTCTTTATCCAAATAATGGGTAAAATTTTTTGTTTGTTATAAAGATTATTATTATATATTTTTATATTTTTAAGCATTGGTTTTACAAAAACAAAATGTACTTTTGCAGTAAGCAAAATAGTAGGTGGTGGGCTCTGTGTGCATATATATATTAGAGCGTGCTTATATGAAAAGAAACTATACTAAATGAAGGAATTTGTTATATCCGAAGTAAAAACTGAGAGTGCTATCCTTGTAGGTTTAATAACTCAGCAGCAAGATGAGGCTAAAACTAAAGAGTATCTTGACGAGCTGGAGTTTTTAGCTGATACTGCAGGTGCTGTTACTATAAAACGTTTTACGCAGCGAGTAAATGGGCCAAGTGCTATTACTTATGTTGGTAAGGGAAAGTTAGACGAAATACGCAGCTTCATAAAACAGAGAGAAGAAGATGACGAACCTGTAGGAATGGTCATTTTTGATGATGAGTTATCGGCAAAGCAGATGCGTAATATAGAGCAAATGTTAGAAGTTAAAATCCTTGATAGGACATCGCTTATTTTAGATATTTTTGCTATGCGTGCTCAAACGGCTAATGCTAAGACTCAGGTAGAATTAGCACAATATCGATATATGCTTCCACGTTTGCAGCGTCTGTGGACCCATTTGGAGCGTCAAGGAGGTGGTTCTGGATCTGGTGGGGGTAAAGGTTCAGTAGGTCTTCGTGGTCCTGGTGAAACACAGCTTGAGATGGATCGTCGAATAATTCTTAATAGAATGTCTTTGTTGAAAGAGCGTTTATTAGAGATAGATAAGCAGAAAAAGACACAGCGTAAGAATCGTGGGCGTATGATAAGGGTGGCTTTGGTAGGGTACACAAATGTAGGGAAGTCTACTATAATGAATCTTTTATCTAAGAGCGAGGTGTTTGCCGAGAATAAGCTCTTTGCTACCCTCGATACTACCGTGCGTAAAGTAGTGATAGATAATTTACCTTTCTTATTAGCCGATACGGTAGGTTTTATTAGAAAGCTCCCCACAGATCTTGTCGATTCTTTTAAGTCTACCCTCGATGAGGTGCGTGAGGCTGACTTGTTACTTCATGTTGTAGATATATCCCATTCTGATTTTGAAGAGCAGATAAATGTGGTTAATAAAACATTAGCCGATCTTGGCTGTGCTGACAAACCGTCTATATTGGTTTTTAACAAAATAGATAATTATAAATGGGTGGAGAAAGATGCCGACGACCTAACGCCAGAAACTAAAAATAATCTTACCCTTGATGACTTAAAGCGTACTTGGATGGCAAAAGTATCTGGTAACTGTTTGTTTGTATCTGCTCGTGAAAAACAGAATATAGTAGAGTTTAGAGAAGTGTTATATAAGATGGTACGTGAAATGCATGTGCAGAAATATCCTTATAATGATTTTCTTTACACTTTAGAAGATACTTTAGAATAAGCAAGATAGGTATATTTAAAATGATTATCAATTTCAAAATCTTTGTATATGAGCTATAGACCACTGACACAAGAAGAGATTATAATTTTTGAAAATAACAACTGTTGGGCAGAAGACTGGCAACGGGTACTTGTGGCAGAAGAAGGATTTTTGCCAAAGTATTTTCATCGTGTAATGTTTTATGGGGACATTCGTTTAGGTAAATTTCAAAAGAATGTTAAGATAGCGGAGGACTTTGTGAAGCATTCTGGCATTAATGATGCTACATTATGTAATGTTACCGTAGGCAACGATTGTCTTATAGAGAAGGTAGGAAATTATATTAACAATTATACTATAGGCGACGATTGTCTTATATCTAATGTTTCTGTAATGGAAACCACAGAGGGTGCTTCTTTTGGAGAGGGTAATCTTATATCTGTGCTCAATGAGGTAGGCGATGGTAATGTTATTCTTTTTCACGATCTTAACAGTCAGTTTGCAGCCTTTATGGTAAAGTATTTTGGGGATAAAGATCTTAAAAATGCTATTCGCCGTTTAATAAAAGAAGAGATAACCCGCACTAATCCTGATCGTGGAACTTTGGGTAATAATGTGAAAGTAATTAATACGTGTGAGATTACTAATACTGTTATACAAAATGAGTGTGAAATATCTGGAGCGAGCCGTTTGAGCGATTGTACTATTCTTAGTTCCGATAAGGCAAATGTATATATAGGAACAGGAGTTATATGTGAAAACTCTATAATATCAGAAGGGAGTAGCATAGTTAATAGTGTTAAGATGCAAGATTGTTTTGTGGGAGAGGCTTGCCATATATCTAATGGGTTTACGGCATCACAAAGCGTGTTTTTTGCTAACTCATATATGTCGAATGGTGAGGCTTGCGCTGCTTTTTGTGGTCCTTTTTCTGCATCACATCATAAGAGCTCGTTGCTCATAGGTGGTATGTTTTCTTTTTATAATGCAGGCTCGGGGACTAACTTTTCTAACCATGCCTATAAAATGGGGCCAATGCATTGGGGAGTACTTGAGCGCGGGTCGAAGACAGCAAGCGGTAGCTATCTATTGATGCCAGCCACTATAGGTACATTCTCCGTATGTTTTGGAAAGCTGATGCACCACCCTAATACCACATCATTACCTTTCTCATATCTTATAGCTGAGGCTGATAAAATGTTTCTTGTACCTGGTCGTAATATAACCACAGTAGGGCTTTATCGTGATATACATAAGTGGTCTAAGAGAGATATGCGCCCACAAAATGCTCATAAGAAGAGTATTGTTAATTTTGATTGGTTGTCGCCTTTCTCTGTAGGTGAGATATTAAGAGGTAAGTTTATTTTAGAAAATTTGAGACAGGCAAGTGGTGATAATGTGTCAAGCTATAACTTTCATGAATATACTATTAACGCTTCGAGCCTACGTAAAGGTATAAAATATTACGATATAGCTCTTCGCATATATATGGGAGCAGTCTTGAAAAGAGCGCATAAATTAGGCTTTTTTGGTAAACCTATTACTAACAAAGGGTTAGGTGAATGGGGAGATCTTGCAGGATTGCTATTACCAAAGAGTGAGGAGATACGTTTAGTAGAAGATATAAAAGAAGGTGTTTTAGAGACGATACAAGATGTGATAGATCGTTTTGAAGACATTAATAATAATTATCGCATTTATCAATGGGCATGGACCTATAAGCTCATACAAGACTATTATGGGGTGAAAGAGATAACAGAGGAGGTAGATGCACAGATAAAAGCCGATTATATTACCGCTCGTCGAGCATGGATAGCAGAAATAAAAAAAGATGCAGAAAAAGAGTTTCACATGGGAGATGTCGATAGAGAGGTGTTTGACGACTTTGTTAAAAGCCTTGATCATGAGACAGATTACGAAGAATAATTTACTTTATTATTAGTTATATGAAGCAAAAAAATTTCTTATCCTTTTTAAAAGGAATTGCTATTGGTGTAGTTGCTGTTTGCACTGCATATAGCGTAAAGGCGCAAAGCTATAGTTATAAAAGCGTAAAGGGCGACCCTATGCAAAGCCGTATCTATACTTTAAAAAACGGCTTGAAGGTGTTTGTTAGTGTAAATAAGGAAAAACCACGTGTGCAAGTATATATAGCTGTGCGTACCGGTAGCCGCAACGATCCTGCCGAAACTACAGGGTTGGCACACTATTTAGAGCATCTTATGTTTAAAGGCACTACTCATTACGGCACTTCTAACTATGCTGCAGAGAAACCATTATTAGACGATATCGAGAAGCGGTATGAGGAATATCGTAAGGTAACCAATCCTGTTTTGCGTAAAAAGCTATACCATGAGATAGACTCTGTATCGCAGCTTGCTGCTAAATATAATATTCCTAATGAATATGACAAGATGATGGCAGGTATAGGAGGTGTAGGAACTAATGCTTATACCTCTAATGATATAACTTGTTATCATGTGGATATTCCTTCTAATGAATTAGATACATGGGCAAAGATAGAGGGAGATCGCTTTCAAAACATGGTGATACGTGGTTTTCATACCGAACTTGAAGCTGTATATGAGGAATATAATATTGGTTTAGCAAAAGATGGTCGTAAGATGTTTACAGCACTAATGGCAAAGCTGTTCCCTAATCATCCTTATGGAACACAGACTACAATAGGTGTAGGCGATCATCTTAAAAACCCTTCTATAACTAATATAAAAAAATATTTTAAGAAATATTACGTTCCTAACAATGTAGCTATTTGCTTAGCAGGTGATATAGATCCAGATAAGGCAGTGGCATCTATAGAAAAGTATTTTGGCACATGGAAGGGGTATGGCGAGGTGAGAGCACCGCAGTATCCTACTCTTACTAAGATGATAGCTCCAGTAGATACTACTATATATGGTAAAGAGGCTGCTTATGTGGCAATGGCTTGGAGAGCTGAAGCCGCTAAGAGCTTACAAAACGACACCTTAATGGTTATTAAGGAGATGCTTAATAATGGTACTGCTGGCATTTTCGATTTAAATCTTAATAGTAAGATGAAATTGCAATATGCACAGGCGTCTGCATCTACACTTAATGATTATAGTAGCTTTGAAGTGTTTGGATCGCCTAATAAAGGACAATCTTTGAAAGATGTAAGAAGATTAATGCTCTCTGAGATAGAAAAACTTAAAAAGGGAGATTTCTCTGACGATCTTGTACCTTCTGTTATCAATAATATTAAGCGAGATGTTTATAAGAGTTTAGAAAATAATGATACCCGATGCAGTTATTTCGTAGATGCGTTTATTAATAATATCCCATGGGAGCAGAAAGCAAGCACTTTAGAACGTATATCTAAAATGACTAAGTCGGAAATAGTTAGTTTTGCTAATCGCTTTTTTACGAGCAACTTTGTTACTGTCTTTAAGGAGCAAGGCGAGGATAATACTATTAAAAAGGTAGAAAAACCAGCCATTACGCCCATTCCTACTAACAATGATAAGCAGAGCGACTTTATAAAGGAGGTAAAGAATATACATGTAGACCCTATAAAACCTGTTTTTGTTAATTATAAAAAAGATCTTACGATAACAAAAACAAAGAGAGGTTTACCTTTATTATATAAGAAGAATACGCAAGACGATTTGTTTCAGCTTACCTTTGTGTTGCCCATAGGTACCGAAAATAATAATAAGCTATGGTATGCAAGCAATTATATTGACTATTTGGGTACAAATAAGCTATCAAATGAGCAGATAAAGCAGAAGTTATATAAGCTGGCTTGTGAATATGGTATATATGTAACAAGAGATCGTACTTATATTAAGCTATATGGGTTAAACGAGAATTTGCCAGAGGTTTTGAAAGTAGTCAATGACCTTATGGATAATGCAAAGGTAGATAAACAGGCTTACGATAAATATGTATCATCAGTAGAAAAGAACCGTTTAGACGAGAAGAAATCGCAAAGAAGTAATTTTAATGCTCTATTTGCCTATGCTTCCTATGGTGCTTATAATGGCACTACTAATCGCATTTCTGTGGAAGAACTACGTAAAATGAACCCTCAAGAATTGCTTTCTGAGATAAAAAAACTAAAAAGCTATGAGCATACCATCATGTATTATGGTCCTTCTTCAATAGCAGAGCTTAATAAGGTTATTAGTAAAAATTATCAATCAGCCGATGTTAAGCATCTTGCAAAGGTGCCAACAGGTAAGCCTTATATACAGCAGCTTACAACAAAAAACGAAGTACTCTTAGCTCCATATGATGCTAAGAATATTTATATGATGCAGATTCATAACGAAGGTGTTAAGTGGCAAGTACAACATTTGCCTATAATTACTCTTTTTAATGAGTATTTTGGTGGTAGTATGAATGCTATTGTTTTCCAAGAATTGCGTGAAGCACGAGGGTTGGCTTATTCGGCAAGTGCATCTTATACATCTCCTGAGCGTCCTGATGATAGTGAGAAGTTTTATACTTATATAATAACACAAAACGATAAGATGAGTGATTGTATAAATGAGTTTAATAACTTGCTTAACAATATTCCTGAACGTGAGGTTAATGTAGATGTGGCAAAGCAGAGTGTAATGAAGAGGATAGCATCTCGTAGAGTAACAAAATTTAATATTCTTAATTCATATCTTAATGCAAAACGCTTTGGTTTAGATAAAGATATTACGGAGTTAGTTTATGAAGAGTTGCCAAAACTTTCATTAAAAGATATAGTAGATTTTGCTAAGAAATATATAGCTAATAAGCCTTATAAATATATAATACTTGGCAATGAAAAAGAGCTTGATATGAAAGCGTTAGAGAAAATAGCTCCAGTGCAGCATATTTCTACTGAGCAGCTTTTTGGAGAAAACAATAAAATTATTAACAACTAAAATATATATATTAGCGCATCAATGTTATATTATGCATTGGTGCGCATGGCTACAAAACAAAAAACATTATGGCAGAGTTTAAGTATGCACCAATGTTCCAATTGGGCAAGGACGATACAGAGTATCGCCTATTATCGAAAGAAGGAGTTAGTGTGTCTAATTTCGAAGGCAAAGAAATTCTAAAGGTAAGTAAAGAGGCTTTGACTCTTTTAGCACAACAGGCTTTTCACGATTGTGAGTTTATGCTTCGTCGCGCTCACAATAAGCAGGTAGCAAAAGTGCTTACCGATCCTGAAGCTTCAGAGAACGATAAATATGTGGCACTTCAGTTTCTACGCAATGCTGAGACAGCAGTAAAGGGCGTATTACCATTCTGTCAAGACACAGGTACTGCTATTATACATGGAGAGAAGGGACAGCAGGTTTGGACAGGTTTCGATGATGAGGAAGCTCTTTCTCGTGGTGTTTTCAATACTTTTACAGGAGAAAATCTGCGTTATTCTCAAAACGCTCCATTAAACATGTACGACGAGGTAAACACAAAGTGTAACCTTCCTGCCCAGATAGATATAGAAGCTACAGAGGGTGCAGAGTATAAATTTGTTATGGTAGCTAAAGGTGGAGGTTCGGCTAATAAAACTTATTTCTACCCAATGACAAAGGCTACTATTCAGAATGAGGGCACATTGATACCTTTCTTGGTAGAGAAGATGAAGAGTTTAGGAACAGCAGCTTGTCCTCCTTATCATATTTGTTTTGTTATAGGTGGTACTTCTGCGGAGAAAAATCTTTTGACAGTAAAACTGGGTAGTATTAAATATTACGATAATTTACCAACGACAGGTGATGAAACTGGTCGTGCTTTTCGTGATATAGATCTTGAGAAAAAGATTTTAAAGGAGGCTTATAAGATAGGATTAGGCGCACAGTTTGGAGGTAAATATCTTGCACATGATATTCGTATTATACGTTTGCCACGTCACGGAGCGAGTTGCCCTATAGGAATGGGAGTAAGTTGTTCTGCCGATCGTAATATTAAGGCAAAGATTAACAAGGAAGGTATATGGATAGAGAAGATGGATACTAATCCTGGTGAATTGATTCCTGAAGAATATCGCAAGCCAGGAGAGGGTACTAAAGGTATAGAGATAGATCTAAACGAAGGTATGGACGCTGTGCGTAAAGAGCTTACTAAATATCCAGTTTCTACACGTGTTAATCTTAAAGGTACAATTATAGTTGCGCGAGATATAGCTCATGCTAAGCTCAAAGCTCGTTTAGATGCTGGTGAAGACTTGCCACAGTATATTAAGGATTATCCTGTATTGTATGCAGGTCCTGCAAAAACGCCAGCAGGTTTGCCTTGTGGCTCAATGGGACCTACTACGGCTAATCGTATGGATCCGTATGTAGACGAGTTTATGGATCATGGTGGCTCTTTAGTAATGATAGCAAAGGGTAATCGTACGCAGGTAGTAACTGATGCTTGTAAGAAGCATGGAGGTTTTTATTTAGGTACTATAGGAGGTGTGGCTGCAGTCCTTTCACGTAGTTGCATAAAGAGTATAGAGTGTGTAGAGTATCCAGAGTTAGGTATGGAAGCTGTTTGGAAAATAGAGGTAGAAGATTTCCCTGCTTTTATCCTTGTAGATGATAAAGGTCATGATTTCTTTAAAGAGTTGAAACCATGGACAGGTTGTAGCTGTTAGTATTGAAGTCGTTAAGAAAAATAAAGGTTATGTTTCTTTAATAGGAACATAACCTTTTTTTATATTGCTGTCCGGTAAAACTCAAAAGGGCATAAAATCCTCCCCGAAGCCTCGTAAAATAGGGATACTGTCCTTAAAAGTGTGTAAGTCCATATTTTTATTATCTTTGTATTTGAAATATAAAATAAGATAAGAAATGGAACTTACACAATTACAAATTTCGGAAATTATTTCTAATTACACAAGCAGTAGTGAGGGTTTTGTAACTCTTCAGTCTTTAATCATGAATTCATTGATGTTTCACGAGCGTGAATTATTCGTCAGTGAGAACAAAGATGAACAATGCAATGGCTTTCGTAGCCGTCGCTGGTATAGTCATGGCTTTGAGTTTTCTCTTCGCATTCCCCGTAGCCGTAGTGATAATTTCTACCCTGTCCTTCTTGGATTGATACGTAACGAAAGCGAGGAGCGCGCACGTCTATTCATCCTTCTTTATACTAAGGGGCTCACAACAGAACAGATAGGCGAGGTCTCTGAGTGTGTCTATGGTCGTTCCTACAGCAAACAATAGGTTTCCTATTTGGCAAACAGTTGTTGTGATGATGTCGAGAAATGGCTTTGCCGTAATCTTTCCTCTCACTATCTGGCAGTCTATATCGATGCAACATTCATCTCCACCCGTAGGGACAGACAGGTGTCAAAAGAAGCTTATTATACTATATTGGGCGTACTTGAGGATGGTAGCAGGGAGGTGCTTTCAGTAGTCAACCATCCCACCGAGGGTGCCCTATGCTGGAAAGACGAGCTTGATACTCTAAAAGATAGAGGAGTTAAGGAAATAGACCTGGTTATCTCTGATGCACTAACAGGCATAGAGAACGCCGTCTGTGCTGCTTTCCCCTGTGCCGCACATCAATTTTGTGTAGCACACCTCAAACGTCAGGTTATCAATAGTGTTGCCCACAAGGACAAGCCCGCCATAGCCAATGAACTCTCAGAAGTCTTTCGTATGGAAGATGATAGTATGGATTCCTTGTGGGGATACGAACATTTTGTTACTTTTGTAGACAGGTGGGAAAAGAAGTATCCAACCATCAAGAAATACAAGGCAGAAAGAAATACGGCATACTTCACATATATGGACTTCCCAAAAGAAGTGCAAAGGTGTATATACACGACTAACTGGATAGAAAGACTCAACAGAAAGTATAAAAGGGCTATCAATATGAGAACATCCATGACATCAGCACAAGCTGTTATATTTCTCTTGGGATCAGTGGCAATGGAAGAAACAAAAAATGCTTACAAAAAGAAAATATACCAATTTAAAAGTTGGAAGAATATAAACGAAAATGGAAATACAAAGGATAAAAGAAAAGAATAGCTTACACACTTTTAAGGACAGTATCCAAAATATAGATGGCTTAACCCGAACTGGGGTATTATATGTAAAGGAAATATCCTTTTTAGCAAATAATAATAGTAAAGGGCTAAAATCCAACACTGGATTTTAACCCTTTTATTATTTTCTGAAGAGTTTTTTTAAAACTCTGCGTTCTTTGGTGTACGTGCAAAAGGTATCACGTCGCGTATGTTTTGCATACCTGTAACGAAGAGTATGAGGCGCTCAAAGCCCAGTCCGAAACCGCCATGTGGGCAAGTGCCATACTTACGGGTATCAAGATACCATGAGTATTGCTCTGCTTTCATGCCTCGCTGCTCTATTTCTTGTAACAGCTTATCGTAGCTTTCTTCACGTATAGAGCCTCCTATTATCTCGCCTATGCGTGGGAAGAGTACGTCTGTGCCCTGCATAGTCTTGCCGTCTTCGTTCTTTTTCATGTAGAACGACTTTATTTCGGCAGGGTAATTGCTCATTATTACAGGGCGTTTAAAATGGTCTTCTACAAGGTAGCGTTCATGCTCGCTGCTAAGATCCATGCCCCATGTGGTAACGGGGAACTCAAACTTAACACCCTTCTCTTGTGCTTCTTTTAAGATGTTAAAGCCCTCGGTGTACGACAGGCGTACAAAGTTTTCCTTTAAAACTCCCTCTAAACGGTCTATTAAGGTGTGGTCTATCATCTTGTTAAGGAAGTCGAGATCGTCCTTACAGTGCTCTAAAGCCCAGCGCACGCAGTATTTTATGAAGTCCTCTTCAAGATCCATTAGCTCGGGAAGGTCTATGAAAGCTACTTCTGGCTCTACCATCCAGAACTCTGCTAAGTGGCGTGGTGTATTAGAGTTTTCAGCTCTAAAGGTAGGCCCAAAGGTGTATATAGCTCCTAAGGCAGTAGCTCCGAGCTCTCCTTCAAGCTGTCCTGACACGGTGAGGTGTGTGCGCTTTCCAAAAAAGTCTTGTTCATATTCCACCTTACCGCTTTTAGCTATACGGTCTAAGTCTAATGTAGTAACCTGAAACATGTTACCAGCTCCTTCGGCGTCGCTCCCTGTTATGAGTGGTGTGTGGAAATAATAGAAGCCATGCTCATGAAAATAGCGGTGTATAGCAATAGCCATGTTATGGCGTATTCTGAACACTGCCCCGAAGGTATTTGTGCGTAGGCGCATATGCCCATATTTACGCATATACTCAAAGCTCTGTCCTTTCTTTTGCATAGGGTAGTCGCTGGGACAAGTTCCGTATACCTCAATGTCTTTGCATTGCACTTCTGAGGTTTGCCCCTTTCCCATGCTTTCCACCAAAGTGCCTGTAACGCTAATGCAAGCTCCGGTAGTAATACTTTTTAAGGTTTCCTCATCTACAGACGAGGGGTTTACTACCACTTGTATGTTCTTAATAGTAGAGCCATCGTTAAGTGCTATAAAGTCGACAGCCTTACTACTACGATGAGACCTAACCCATCCTTTTACTACAATATCTTTTCCAAAATTGGTACAGGATAAAGCATCTACTATTTTAGTTCTTTTCATTTATGTTATAATGTGTAGTGATATGTTGCAGCTTAGCTGCATATGTAAAAAGTCTGGTGATATAAGGAAATATCACCAGATGAATAGTTTTTCTTATTATTCGAAAGCTCCCATACGTAGCATTTCCACTTCTTTCTGTGTGAGGAAACGCCAGTCGCCACGCCTAACATTCTTTTTGGTTAGCCCGGCAAACATTACGCGGTCGAGCTTTACCACTCTATAGCCTAAGCTCTCAAAGATACGGCGTACAATGCGGTTCTTTCCGCTATGTATCTCTATGCCTACCTGTGACAGGTCGTCAGGGGAAGCATATTCTATGGCGTCTGCCTTTATCTCGCCGTCTTCAAGCATTATTCCTTCTGCTATTTTCTGAAGGTCGTTGGCAGCAACGGGCTTGTCGAGGAAGACGTGATATACTTTTTTCTTTAAAAACTTAGGGTGGGTGAGCTTGCTTGCAAGGTCGCCATCGTTAGTAAAGAGTAATACTCCTGTGGTGTTACGGTCAAGACGCCCAACGGGATAAATGCGCTCAGGGCATGCGTCTTTAACGAGGTCTACCACCTTTTTACGCTGTTGTGGGTCGTCGCTTGTGGTAACATAGTCCTTAGGCTTGTTAAGAAGTAGATATACTTTCTTTTCTAACGACACTGTTTGCCCCTTAAACTTTACCTCGTCAGTGCGTAGAATCTTAGTTCCCAGTTCGGTTACTACCTCACCATTTACCGTTATTTGCCCAGAAGAAATGTAGTTGTCAGCCTCTCGGCGTGAGCATACCCCTGCGTTAGCAAGATATTTGTTTAAGCGTAAAGGCTCTGTAGGGTCGGTGTGCTCTTCGCTATATTCTATGCGTTTCTTTAGCGAATATTTTGCGTTAGGGTCATAGTCGGCTGTGCGCTGGCGGTAACGTCCCTGGCTATAGCTGCTTTGTTGCCCATAGCTGCGGCGCGAGTTGTTATATCCGCCATGACCTCTGTAAGAGGTTTGCCCCTGTTGATAGCCGCCGTGGTTATTGTAACCGTTTTGGCGAGGCTGTGTATAGCTTCCATAACGCTGCTGGTAGCCACCGCGAGAGCTGCTATATCCGCCTTCGCTTTGTTGATGCTTTCCGTCAAATCCGTCTTCTGCTTGTTGGTGAGAGCTGTATCGTGGGCGGTAAGCGTCTGCCTGCTGATAGCCATTCTCGCCGTTACTATTATAGCGTGGGCGGTATGAGCCTTGCTGGCGGGGCTGATAACCTCCCTGCGCCTGATAGCTTCTGCGCTGCTGATAACCACCATCACGCTGCTGATAGCCTGCTTGGCTTTGGGTGTCACCGTCGTTAGCACTGTAGCGTGAGCGGTATGAGCTTTGACCTTGTGCGTGGTAGCCCTCACGCTGCTGATAGCCTCCACCATAGTTGTTGCTATAGCGTGGGCGGTAACCTCCTCGCCGCGCCTCGTGATCGCCGCTTGCAGAGCTTAAAGCCGAGCCAAACCCTTCGGGGCGGAAGCCTCCCGTAGGCTGTTCTTTAACATTGCTGGAGCTATAAGCACGCTGCGAATGGATACGTGGGCGTTGTGGTCTTCCCTGAGATGTTGGCTGATTACCTTTGCTATAATTGCTTTGTTCTGTTGCAGAGTAGCCTTCTCGGCTTACTTCTTCTTTCTCTTTACGAGCATCATCTTTCTCAAATTCTTCTACCATAGTATTTCTTTTGTTGCTTTTAAAAGTGCCTCCCGGCTCATTACTTTGTTTTACTTGTTTTTTGTTGTGATATTTTGTTTTTTATGTTTTGTTGTGCTCTTATCTTATAAGCCTGTATAGTTGTGAGGTGTTATGGCTCTTAGCTCTTTTTTCACCTCTTCATTAACGTCTAAAGTATCTATAAAATGATGTATTGTTTCTGCGGTCATCTTTGTGTTAGTGCGTGTGAGCTTTTTTAATGCTTCATAAGGGTTAGGATAAGCCTCTCGGCGTAATATGGTTTGTATAGCTTCAGCCACTACAGCCCATGTGTTGTCGAGGTCCTCTTCTATCTTTTCCTTATTAAGGATAAGCTTTCGTAGCCCTTTAAGCGTACTCTGAATGGCTATGAGGCTATGGCCAAGGGGTACGCCTATGTTTCGTAAGACGGTAGAGTCGGTAAGGTCGCGTTGTAACCTGCTCACGGGCAGCTTTTGTGCAATAAACTCTAATATGGCGTTAGACAAACCGAGGTTGCCCTCACTGTTCTCAAAGTCTATAGGGTTTACTTTATGTGGCATAGCACTAGAACCCACTTCGCCTGCCTTTATCTTTTGCTTAAAATATTCCATAGAGATGTATAGCCACATATCTCTGTCAAGGTCTATAATAATGGTGTTTATCCGCTTTATGGCATCAAAGATGCTGCCCAAGTGGTCGTAATTGCTTATCTGTGTGGTAAGCTTTTCACGCTCTAAGGATAGCTTTTGGCTTACAAACTTGTCGGCAAAAGCCTTCCAGTCGTAGGCAGGGTATGCTACATGATGTGCATTAAAATTGCCCGTAGCACCGCCAAACTTAGCTGTGTGCTTGCAACTCTTTAGCGTAGATAGCTGCTCTTTAAGCCTATATGCAAAGACTTCTATCTCTTTTCCTAAGCGTGTAGGCGATGCAGGCTGCC
Source organism: Prevotella sp. C0209C1 (assembly GCF_056583855.1). NCBI lineage: Bacteria > Pseudomonadati > Bacteroidota > Bacteroidia > Bacteroidales > Prevotellaceae > Prevotella > Prevotella sp. C0209C1. Next base: position 114,772 of record NZ_JBWPJP010000001.1, read on the forward strand.
CATGTGTCTTTGCAAGCATGGGCACATCTTTCCATTCTTTGGCGTAGGCTTCTGTTTGAGCTATTAATTCCTCTACAAGGGGATAGTATACCTGCTCAAGTGCTTCTTTTACAGATAGGGGTACACTAGTGTTATTAATGTCTTGTGAGGTCAAACCAAAATGGATAAATTCTTTATAAACTTCTAATCCACCTATTTTGTCAAACTCTTCTTTTATAAAATATTCAACAGCCTTTACGTCGTGATTAGTTTTGCTCTCTATGTCTTTTACACGCTGTGCTTGAGAAAGGGTAAAATTGCGATAAATGTCGCGCAAAGTGTCAAAAAGAGCATTATCGAAACTCTTTAGCTGGGGTAGCGGCATTTCGCATAAAGCTATAAAATACTCTATTTCTACACGCACTCTATAGCGTATGAGAGCATATTCAGAGAAATACTTAGATAGTTGTTCTGTTTTGTTTCTGTATCTACCATCTATGGGTGATACTGCAGTTAGTACCTCAAGATCCATATCCGTTTAATTTTTCATATCCGCAAAATTAATCATTTTTTTGTGATAAAAGTCATAAAACACCAATATTTTTTCTAAAAAAGCATAGATAAAACATATTATGGGTGACATCTTAAGACGTAAAACATGTGTAAAAGCAGTGATAAAGGCCATCTATAGAAAACAAAAATAAATTATTTTTATAATAAAAATAGATTAAAAATGAATCAAAAATAATTTATTTTTTACAGCAACACACCTTTTATTAGTGTTATAAATCTTGTCTTTTATGATGTATAAGTGGTGCGTTTTGTGAGTTTTTATCTATCATTATTTTTTGTTTTCTATTGTTTTTTAAAAGTTTTATATTATATTTGCAGTGTTTTATTTTACTTTTTGTAGTATTTAAGAGCGTCTTTTTCTTTTTATATAGAGGGGGAGTGCTTTTTTATAAGCCAAATGTTGTATATGGAAAAGGAGGATATAGAAAGTTTGTTATCAGGTCATAATATTCGTGTTACAGCCAATAGGATACTCATAGCCCAGACCTTATCAAAGAGTAATGAGCCTTTGTCGATAAAAGATTTTGAGCATCGCTTGCATACTATAGACAAATCGAATATTTTCCGTTCCCTTACCTTGTTTAAAAAGCACCATTTAGTGCATCAGCTACAGCAGGAAAATGGCATGACAGCATACGAGCTGTGTTTGCGTCATAATAGTGAGAAGGACGATGATGTGCATGTACATTTTTATTGTGAATATTGCCAGCACACTTTTTGTTTGTATAATGTGCCTATTCCGGAGGTTAATATTCCTGCAGGTTTTGAGGTAACGGGGGCTAACTATGTGGTAAGGGGAGTTTGTCCGCAGTGTGCGAAGAAAACTAAAAAATAAGTATTACTTATATTGGCAATTTTATATTTTCATTACCTTTGCACACGTTAATACTTGTTTTAAGTGGTAGAGGCAGGTGTAAAGAGAAAAATATAATTGTAACAGAAATGAGTTATAGTATAGAGAAAATAGCTTCTTTGTTAGGAGTAGAGATATATGGTGGAAGAGAGGGAAGTGTTAGTTTTTTATTAACGGATAGCCGTTCGCTTTGCTTTCCTGAAGAGACTTTGTTTTTTGCTTTACGAACAGAGCGTGGCGATGGTCATAATTACATTTCGGAGCTTTATGCTCGTGGCGTTCGTTTCTTTGTGGTAGAGGAGCTTCCTTGTGAGTGGGAAAAGCTCTATAGTCAAGCCAGCTTCTTAAAGGTATCTTCTTCTAAGAGGGCTTTGCAGCGTTTGGCAGCCTGTCATAGAGACGAGTTTCATATCCCTGTAGTAGGGGTTACGGGTTCTAATGGTAAGACGGTAGTAAAAGAGTGGTTATACCAGTTGCTTTCGCTTTCAAAGAGAGTTACCCGCTCTCCTCGAAGTTACAATTCGCAGATAGGTGTGCCTTTGTCGGTATGGCTGCTTAATGAGCAAACGCAGGTGGGCATATTTGAGGCAGGCATTAGCAAAAAGGGCGAGATGGAGGTGCTTCGCAATATTATTAAGCCCACGATAGGTGTACTGACGAGTCTTGGTGATGCTCATCAAGAGAATTTTGTGAGCATGGAAGAGAAATGCCGGGAAAAGCTACGCTTATTTACTGATGTTGATGCGTTGGTATATCCTTATGATGACAAGCTGATAAGAAGCTGTGTAGATACTTTTTCTTTTAAAGGTAAGAGGTTAGGCTGGTCGGTAAAAGACACCAGTGTTAGCTTGTTTATAAAAGATATAAAAAAGTCGGAGCTTTCCACTACCATTACTTATATATGGACACAAGAGAAGGAAGATAGTTATACCATTCCTTTTATAGACGATGCCAGTATAGACGATTCTATTACCTGCCTGGCTTTATGCCTATATTTAGGTATTAAAAAAGAAGTTTTAAAGGCTTGTATGCCTCTTTTAGAACCTGTAGCAATGCGCCTTGAGGTAAAAGAGGGGCAACGTGGCTGCACGCTTATTAACGATTCGTACAATTCTGATATCAACTCGCTCGATATAGCACTCGATTTTATGAATCGCAGGCCAGACCATAAAGGTCGTAAACGCACATTAGTGCTGAGCGATATTCTTCAAAGTGCAGAAGACGATGAGGCTCTTTACAGGCGTGTAGCCTCATTAGCAGAAAAAAGAGGTGTGGAAAAGTTTGTCGGCATAGGCGAAACGCTTATCTGCCATCGTAAGGCTTTTGATAATATTAAGGATAGGTGTTTCTTTGCCACAGTGGGAGGATTTCTAAGTAGTAATGCTTTTAGGCAGATGCACGACGAGGTGATTTTATTAAAAGGTGCTCGTTGTTTTGGTTTTGAACAGCTTACGGAGATGCTTGTAAACAAGGTGCATGAAACAGTATTAGAGGTTAATCTAAATGCTATTGTAGATAATCTAAACTGGTATCGCTCTTTGATGAAGCCCCAGACAAAACTTGTTTGTATGATAAAAGCCGATGCATACGGAGCAGGCTCGGTAGAGATAGCCAAGACCTTACAGGATCATCGTGTAGACTATCTTGCCGTAGCGGTGGCTGATGAGGGAGTTACCCTGCGTAAGAACGGCATTACTAACAACGTAATGATAATGAATCCGGAGATGTCTTCGTTTAAAACTCTCTTCGATTTCGACCTTGAGCCAGAGGTATATAGCTTTCGTTTGTTAGAGGCTTTGATAAAAGCAGCCGAGAAAGAGGGTATTACAGGTTTTCCTGTTCATATAAAGATAGATACGGGTATGCATCGTTTAGGCTTCGACCCAGTGAAGGATATAGACGAGCTTATTCATCGCTTACAAAGGCAAAGTGCTATAATACCACGCTCTGTTTTCTCCCATTTTGTAGGTTCTGACAGCGATAGTTTTGACGATTTCTCTTCACAGCAGTTTGCTTTGTTTAAGCAGGGGGCAGATAAGCTGCAGGGAGCTTTTCCACATAAGATACTTTTCCATATGGACAACTCTGCAGGCATAGAGCATTTCCCTTACAGACAAATGGATATGTGCAGGTTAGGCTTAGGTCTTTATGGTATCAATCCCCGTAGCAACAAGTGTTTTAATACTATCTCAGAGCTTAAAACCACTATTTTACAGATACGTAATGTTCCCAAAGGCGATACCGTGGGTTATTCACGCAAAGGGGTTATTAGTCATGATAGCATGATAGCAGCCATTCCAATAGGTTATGCCGACGGCTTAAATAGGCATCTTGGTAACAGGCGTGGCTATTGCTTAGTAAATGGTAAGAAAGCAGAGTATGTAGGCAATATATGTATGGATGTGGCTATGATAGATGTAACAGGGATAGATTGTAAAGAAGGAGATCAGGTGGAAATATTTGGTAAAAACCTTCCTGTAACAGTGCTTAGCGATATACTCGATACTATACCTTATGAGGTGCTTACCAATGTTAGCAATCGTGTAAAAAGAGTTTATTTTCAAGATTAACGTGTATATTTAGATTTTTTCTTTATGCTGATATTTTATGTTTTAGCCTTCTTTTTAGGAGCATTAGTGATGTACCTTATCCTTAAAGTGTACCACACAAAAGAGTTAGGGAAAGTAAAGGCAGACTTGTCTTTGGCTGCAAACCAGTTAGAGATGGAGCGAAAGAGCGGAAAAGAAAGGCTGGAAAGTCAGCAAAGGTATTTTGAAGAGCGATTAAAGCAAGAGCAGGTAACAGCAGAAAATAATATTAACATGTTAAAAGCCTCTGCTCAGGAGCGTGTAAAACAAGAGCAAGCACACTCTGCTCTTTTAAGGGAAGAGCTGCAAAAGGAAAATGCTAATAAGCTAAAGCTCTTACAGGAAGAGGTGCGCAACATGGGAGAGAAAATGCTTACAGAACATCAGAACAAGCTCAATTCTGCCGACAAGGAACGCTTAGAGAGTGTGCTTAATCCGCTAAAAGAGCGTTTAGAGATGTTTAGTAAGACCGTTACTACAAGTAATAAAGAAAGCGAAGCTACTAAGACGGAGCTTCGTACAGTGTTTGAGGAGTCGATAAAGCGTTTACAGGAAGGTCAAAGGCATAATATAGAGATGTTGCGCGAAGACCAACAAAGAGCAGTGGAAGAGCTTAAAAAGCAAACCGAGAGTATAGGAAACGATGCAGCTTCTCTCACTAAAGCGTTGAAAGGCGATTCTAAAATGCAAGGCGATTGGGGGGAGATGATTCTTGAACGCACTTTAGAGGACTGCGGATTGAAGAAGAACGAGCAATATTTTCTTCAGGAAAATGTAAAGGACGAAGAGGGTAACAACTATCGTCCTGATGCTATTATAGCTTTTCCTAATAATGAGCGGGCGGTGATAGATGCGAAAGTATCTCTCACGGCATACCAAGAGGCAATAAAGGCTGATAGTAAGGAAGAGCAGGAAAGGTATCTTAAAGAGCACGTAAAGTCTGTTAAGGCACATGTAGATGAGCTTGCTGCGAAGAATTATGACGTGTTAGTGTCTGGCTGCATAGGGTATGTTTTAATGTTTGTGCCTTATGAAAGCGGATATTCGGCAGCTATAAAGACGGACCCTTCTATCCTTCAGTATGCTTATCGTAAGCATATTATCGTCTTATCGCCAAGTAATTTGCTTATGGCACTTCAGCTCACACATACCATGTGGCAAAACTATAGGTTAAATAAAAATGTAGAAGAGATTTTACGTCAGTCGAATGATCTCTATGATAAGTTTGCTCTTTTTGCCGAAACTTTCATAAGTATAGGTACAGGTATAGAGCAGCTAAAGACACGTTACGAGAAAGCAAAAGGACAGCTAAACTCTGGTAAAGGAAATGTTGTTAGAAAGCTGGAAACACTAAAAACACTGGGAATAACCCCTAAAAAAGAAAATCCTTTAAGCATAGAAGGGTGAAAAGATTAAGGTTTCTTTGATGTGAGAAATAGCAATATAGAGTGGGGTTATAATATTTTTTTTCTTAATTAATAATATTATCTTTGTAGCATGAGTAAAGGAAAATTAGAAAAGTTTGCAGCGTTAGAGACTTTTAAGAATGTGTTCCAATGCCCTTTTAGTGTGATTAGTCAGGGCGCATTTGATATGAAAGGTAAATGGCGCGAGCAATATTTCCATAATGATAATCCTATAGTTTTAGAGTTGGGTTGTGGAAAGGGAGAATATACAGTAGGGTTAGCTTGTAAATATCCTGAAATTAATTTTATAGGAGTGGATATTAAAGGGGCACGCATATATACCGGAGCTAAACAAGCCTTAGAGCAAGAGCTGGACAATGTAGCCTTCTTGCGTACGAGTATAGAGTTTATTGATAGATTTTTTGCTAAAGATGAAGTGCAGGAAATATGGCTTACCTTCTCTGATCCACAGATGAAAAACGTACATAAGCGGCTCACGTCTACCTTTTTTATGAATCGTTATAAGCAGTTTTTGGTAGATGGAGGGATTGTACACCTAAAGACCGATTCTAACTTCCTTTTTACATATACTACTTACATGGTAAGTTCAAATAACCTTCCTGTGATTTATCGCACCGAAGATCTTTATGGTAATGAGCATAACGAAAAGGCTGAGGCTGAAGAAAAGATAGATGATAAAACCTTAGAAATACTATCTATCCATACCTATTATGAGAAGCAGTGGATAGAACGAGGTTTAAATATAAAGTATATGAAGTTTACTCTTCCTCATAACGTTTCGCTTATAGAACCTAATATCGAAATAGAGCTTGATGAGTATCGTTCTTATAAGCGTTTTAAACGGAGTGGGCTAGAAAAAAGCAAGTAAAAGGAATGTAATAAGAAAAGTATAGGAAATTCTTTTGATTATTGCTATATATATAATGTGTAGTCCTCTTATACTTTTCAAAAAGAGTTTCTTTTCAAAATTTTCTTAGTTTTTTTCTTATAATAATTTGTTAGTTTAAGAAAAAGTATATACCTTTGCACTCGCTTTTACGAAATAAGGACAAGTTTCCTTAGGTAATAAGCTAACGAAAGAGTTCTTTGAAAGATTTATATAAACAGACAAAGTAGTACAAGAAGCATATTACGTATTTATATGTAATAGGTAAAAGAAACGAACCGTTGATTTACGAGGTGCTTTTTTTCACTTGATACTTTAATAGATTAGGATACATTCGAGCGAAAGATACAAACTTGGTTATATTGTATATAGCCATCATTAAAAAAGATTTTACAATGGAGAGTTTGATCCTGGCTCA